>DALZRX010000305.1:0-5314 GCA_032015805.1 Achromobacter sp. | reverse complement strand
AACGCGCGCTGATCGCGCAGGTCGACGAGCGCGCCCACGCGCCGGCCACGCCGGCCCCCGGCAGGAACGAATGGGCCCGCCTCACGCCGGACAACGCGGAATACCGTCATGTGACCGCGTCCGGCACCTACAACTTCGACCAGCAGACGCTGGTGCAGGCCGCCACCGAACTGGGCAGCGGCTATTGGGTCATGACGCCGCTGCAGTTGGCCGATGGCGGTACCGTGCTGGTGAACCGGGGCTTCGTGCTGCCGGCGTGGCGCAAGGCCCAGGCCAATATCGCCCAGCCGCCCGCACCCGGCCAGGTCACCGGTCTGCTGCGCATGGGCGAGCCCGGCAGCGGCTTCCTGCGCAACAACGACCCCGCCGCCAACCTCTGGTATTCACGCGATCTGCCCGGCATCGCGGCGGCACGCGGCCTGGCCAACGTGGCGCCCTACTTCATCGACGCCGATGCGGCGTCCAGCCCCGGGAAAGACCCTGCGAAGGAACCGGTCGGCGGACTTACGGTGATCAACTTCCCCAACAACCATCTGACGTATGCCATCACCTGGTATGCGCTGGCGTTGATGGTGATCGTCGGCGTGGTGATCTTCGTGCGCGAGGAAAAGCGCACGCGCCGGCGGGCCTGACCAGCCGCCGCCCAAAGCAACGGCGCCCTTTCGGGCGCCGTTTTCATGTGGCTGCCGGCGCAGGGCCGCCGGATCAGCGGGCCGGCCAGCGGATGCTGCCCGCTTCGGGGCATACCCACGAACCCTGCAAGCGCGCGCGGATCCCTGCAAGGTTTTGTTCGACCAGAAGCTCGCCATCCCGGAACACCGGGATCAGCGCCCCGCCCGCCGCCTGCTCCGGCGTCTGCTGATCGTGCAGCACATAGCCGTCCGGCGTCTGGTCCACGCGCAGCAGCCCCTTGGCGGACTTCTTGACGCCGGAGTCGGTGACCGGGTCCTTCACCAGTTCCTGGGGTTCGCCGTTGACCTCGGCATACGTGGCCTTCAGCGCCCAGCCGAAGGTGTCGCGGGTCAGGTACTGGTAGGTGTAGGAACCGATGCCCAGCACCACATTGCCCGACGCGAAGCCCTTGCGCTCCAGGCGCACCAGGATGTCGCGCGCCCGGGTCAGGGTGATGGAATCGCCATAGATCAGGCCGACGTGCGAATCCAGCAGCTTGTAGCCACGGTCCGTCTGCACGCCGCCAAAGGTGTCCCACAGGCATTGCACCGCGCCCTTGACCTCGGGGGCACGCAGCGTTTGCCGCGCGCTGGCGTCTTCGCCCAGCAGCCAGAAGGTGCCCGTGGCCACGTCGCGCACGGCTTCAAAGCCGCCAGCCAGCGCTGCTTGCAGGGCGGCGTGGTCTTGAACGTCGGGCACGTCGGTGCAAAAGTAGCCGGTCAGGATCTTTACGGGATCACCGGAGTCGGGGCGGAACACGACCTTGGCGTTGCCCAGCGCGTCCGGCTGGCGGCTCAGGATCTCGGTCTTGAGCGCTGCGGCAAAGTCCGTCACCACCTGCCAGAAGTCCCAGGTGTCGGACACCACCGACACGATGCCCGCCGGGTAGACCTGCTTGACCAGCCGGCGGATGGTCTCGATCTCGCCCTCCTGGCTGCCCAGGCACATCACGGAGTGCTCCGTCGCCGGCACCGAGCCGCCGATGAGTTCACGGTCCGAATCGGCGTTGTAGAGGTCTTCCAGGTAGTCGATGGCCGGGATGGTGTCGGTGCCGGTGAAGGACAAGAGGTGGCCCGCGCCGCACTTGCGCGCGTCGTACAGGCCGGCCATGCCGCGCATCGAGAAATCGTGGCCTTGCCAGTCCACGAACGCCATCGGGCTGCCGGTCTGTTGCGCGAAATAGGTCAGGAGCTTGCGGTACTCAAATGCGATCGTGGCGACCGTGGACGGCTTCCAGGACTCGCAACTGAACAGCGTTTCGATATAGGTCACCAGCCACGCGAATTCCGGGCGGGTGTTGACGAAGGTGACCGGCGGCACGCGGATGTCGACGCGCGCGCCCTCGGGCACCGAACGGATTTCCAGCGGCAGGTAGCCCAGGTCGTGCAAGGCCTGCAAGTGGTCCACCGTGACCGCGCCCTTGCCCAGCGCATTGTCCACACGGCGCTGGTATTGGCGTACGGCTGCGGCGGCGGGCTTGCCGAAGAACTCGCGGTTGAACAGGCCGATCAGGATTTCCTTGATGAAGCCCTGCAGGCCGAACCAGACGATCTTGTCATCGAAGAGCTCGGGCAGCACCGGCGCCAGGCGTGCCGAGCGCGGCGTGAAGTTGGCCAGGATCTTGTTGGTGCCCTTGGGGTACTGGAACGGGTGGCCGGTCTTGTAGAAGTCCGCCTGCAGGAAGGGGTTGAGGCCGTTCTTGAGCGCGGGGGCCAGGGATTCGGGGGCATTCATGGCGTTTTCCTTCTTAGTTGACCAGCACCGGGCGGGCTGCGCCTTCGGCGCCCGTCCAGTCATAGGCCGTGAAAATCTCGGCGTAGCGGGCCTTCAGTTCGGTCAGGCCTTTGCTGAAGATGCCGTGCGTGACATACAGGTAGAGCGGTTGCCGGGTCTTGTCGCCCAGGGCGGCCGCCAGTTCCAGGAATGTGCGCCCGCCGTCGCAGATGTCGTCGACCACCAGCACCGGCTGGGCCGGGATATCGTCGGGCACGCGGGTTTCAGTAATGCGGCCGGTCTGCGGGTCGCGGACCTTTTCCGCGTAGCGCACATCCGGAATGCCCAGCACCTTGGCGAGCGCCTGGACCCGCTTGCGGGCGCCGGCGTCCGGCGCCATCAGCGTGACGCCTTGTGCAAAGCCCGGCGCGGCCAGCGCCTTCTTCAGGAAGGCCGCGGCGTCCACCACGCGCGCCCGTTGCAGCAGCGCCGGCGTCACGTCGCTGTGGGGCTCCACGATGGTGACGGTGGCGTACTGCTGATCGTTGATCAGCTTGCAGAACACCGCTGCGCCCAGCGCTTCGCCCGGATTGCACACGCGGTCCTGGCGGGCGTACGGCACGTAAGGCATGTCCAGGTGCACCGGCACGGCCGGGTTCAAGCGGCGCAGCGCATCGGTCAGGAGCAACAGTTGCATGACGTCGTCGGCCGACTTGAGCAAGGCATGGATGCGGAAAGCGGTGGCGGCGCCCGCCTGCTTGCGCAAGCCGGCGGGCACGGTGACCTGCATTTCGCCGCCCGGAAACTTGAACGCTTCGGGCGCGCCGGTCTGGCGCTGACCTTCAATTACCGCGGTGATGGTGAACATGGCTGCCCCTTAGTGGCATTTCAAAACTAAGTGGCGCCAGTATAAGCCTACTTATTGTCGTTATGCAACTATCGGAAATTTTGGCGACGGCAGTTGCAGCGTCAGCCGAGGCTGCGGTCAAAGAAAGTGAAATCCTTCAGCCGATAAAGGCGCGCCGGCCGTTGTGCGCCCCCGACCTGTTCGTCCGTGGGCTCCAGGGCGCCCCACGCTTCCATCTTGCGGCGGAAGTTGGACTTTTCGAGCCGCGTCTGCAAGATGGCCTCGTAGGTGTGCTGCAGTTGCGTGAGCGTAAAGCGCTCGGGCAGCAGGAAGAACGGCAGCGTGGAATACGTGGACTTGCTGCGCAGGCGGTTTACGGCCGCCGAGACGATGGTGGCGTGGTCGAACGCCAGCGGCGGCAATGCATCGACGCTGACGAAACGGAACTCCGCCCGGGTGGCGGCGGCCAGTTCGGCGGCGGGCACCAGGGCCACGTAGGCCACCGACAACGACCATTGCCGCGGGTCGCGGTCCTGGCCCGAAAACACCTGCAATTGCTCCAGGTAGCGCGGCTCGAAGCCGGTCTTTTCGCGCAGCACGCGCCGAATGCTGTCTTCGGTGGACTGGTCCTCGTTGGCGTGGACCACGCCGCCGGGCAACGCCATCGCGCCTTGATGCGGCTCGCGGTCGCGCCGGTGCAGCGCGACCTCAAGGCCAGATTCGCGCAAGGTAAGCAGGACGGCGTCGACAGTGACGAGCGGCTGGGGAAAGTCCAAGGAGCGGGTTCCAGAGTCGGTTTTGGGCAAGATGCCACTATGACGCCGCGCGGTCAATCCACCGGGTTGCGCACGGTCACCCGAGGTCGGGCATCTGTCTGAATTCAACCAAACTTTTGACAGAAATTGACTGCCGATAACGGCAAATGTCGCATTGTTCTACACTACGGCCCGAGGAACACCTTCAGGTTGACGCCTGATGCCGTGTTCCTTTTGCTTTTTTCCAACTGCAACACAGGAGTTTTCCGGATGAAAAAGACGCTGCTCGCCGCGGCAATGCTGGCTTCTTTCGCAGGCGTTGCCCAGGCAGAACCGTCAGTCACCCTCTACGGTGTCATCGACACCGGCCTCGGCTACAACAAGATCAAGGGCGATGGATACAGCGGTTCCAAAGTCGGCATGATCAACGGCATCCAGGCCGGCTCCCGCTGGGGCCTGCGCGGATCCGAAGATCTGGGCGATGGCCTGCGCGCCGTCTTCAAGCTGGAAAGCGGCTTTGACTCCGCCAACGGCGACCGCGGCCAGTCGGGCCGCCTGTTCGGCCGCCAAGCCACCATCGGTCTGGCCAACGACGCCTGGGGTTCGCTGGAATTCGGCCGTCAGGCCACCGTCGGCTCCAACTACCTGGCTGACATCGACCCCTTCTACACCAGCTACACCCAGTCCAACCTGGGCCTGGGTTTCAGCGCGGCCAACACCATGCGCTGGGACAACATGGTCATGTACCGCACCCCGTCGGTGAACGGCTTTGAATTCGCCGTGGGCTACTCGTTCAGCGTGGACGACACCACCACGGACCAAACCGGCTTCCAGACCGCTGACAACACGCGCGGCATCACCACGGGCCTGCGCTACGTGCAGGGTCCGCTGAACGTGACGCTCACGTACGACCAATTGAATGGCGCCAACCGCAGCACGGTCGACAACGGCGCCACGCCGCGCCAGTACGCCGTGGGCGCGTCGTACGACCTGGAAGTGGTCAAGCTCGCCGCCGCGTACGGCCGCACCACCGACGGCTGGTTCGTCGGCCAGGACCTGCCCGCCGGCACGCCGTTCAGCGACGAATTCGGCACCAACCGCTTCGTGGACGGCTTCAAGGCCAATTCGTACATGCTGGGTGCAACCCTGCCCATGGGCGCTTCCGGCAGCCTGTTCACGTCGTGGCAGCACGTGGCCCCGTCCAACGACAAGCTGACGGGCGGCGACGCCAACATGAACGTCTACAGCGTGGGCTACACCTACGACCTGTCCAAGCGCACCAACCTGTACGCCTATGGCTCGTACGGCACGGACTACGCGTTCATCG
>DALZRX010000304.1:1815-5330 GCA_032015805.1 Achromobacter sp. | reverse complement strand
CCGCCCCGAAGAAGCCCGGCTGTTGGCCGAAGCCGCACGCCAGGTCGAGCGCGTGGGGCTGGGCAAGCATCTGCACGACGAGGCCGGCTCGCTTGCCCTGGGCCAGCAGCGCATCCTGGAGATCGCGCGCGCCCTGGCCTCGGACCCGTGCATCCTGCTGCTGGACGAACCCGCGGCGGGCTTGCGCTACCAGGAGAAATGCGAACTGGCCGAACTGCTCAAGCGACTGCGCGCCGAAGGCATGGCCATCCTGCTGGTCGAACACGACATGGATTTCGTGATGGGCCTGGTGGATCGCGTGGTGGTCATGGACTTCGGCGAAAAGATCGCCGAAGGCCTGCCGGCCGAGATCCAGCAGAATCCCGCGGTGCTTGAGGCCTATCTGGGCGGAGTGGAATGATGAGCGCGAAACTGCTGCAAGTGCGCGACCTGCACGTGGCCTACGACAAGGTGGAAGCCATCTCGGGCGTCAGCCTGGAAGTCGGCGAAGGCCAGATCGTGACCGTGATCGGTCCGAATGGCGCGGGCAAGACCACGCTGCTGTCGGCCATCATGGGCGTGCTGCCCTCGCAGGGCGGCATCGTCTTCGGCGGCAAGGCGCGGGAACACGCCGAAATCGAGGAAATGGTCGCGGCGGGCATGAACCTGGTGCCGGAAAAGCGCGAGCTCTTTGCCGAGATGACGGTCGAGGACAACCTGATGCTGGGCGCGTTCGACCGCTACCGCCGCGGCCTGCGCGACCAGGACCAGACGCTGGCCGAGGTCTATGAACTGTTCCCTCGCCTGCAGGAACGGCGCGCCCAACTGGCCGGCACGTTGTCGGGTGGCGAGCGCCAGATGCTGGCCGTGGGCCGCGCGCTGATGGCCAAGCCCCGTTTGCTGATGCTGGACGAACCCAGTCTGGGTCTCGCGCCGCGCATCGTGCGGGAAGTCTTCCGCATCGTGGCGCGGCTGCGCGAGATGGGCGTTTCGATCCTGCTGATCGAGCAGAACGCGCGCGCGGCGCTGCAGGTGGCCGACTACGCCTACGTCCTCGAAACCGGCACGGTCACGCTGGAAGGGCCGGCCGCGGAAGTGGCGCAGGATCCGCGCGTCGTGGAGGTCTATCTGGGGTTGGGACACGGCGCGCCTGCGTGAGGCAGGCGGGCGGAGCCGGGTTTGACGACCGCAGGACCGTCCAGGCCTGTTCCAGCCGGGCTCATCCCAGCCGGGCCTATCCCGGCGGGGTCAGGCCACGCCGCGGCGCCGGTCGCGGCGGTATAGCGCATATCCCAAGGGATACATGATGCCGACGAGAAACGTTGCGACCGGATGGGTGAGCCGGTAGGCCTGGACGGCTGTCGGCACGCCGGAATGCTTCAGGTGCAGGCGAAAGCGCGTGTAGCGCGCGGCGGCCATCATGAATTCGCGCGGGCGGTAGCGGAAGAATTCCAGGTGATGCTGCAGCATGTCCCACGCCAGCAGGTACAGGCCCTGGGCGTTGTGCGCGACGGACACCGCCCCCTGGCTCAAGCCGCCAGGGGTGTCGTGATACGTGCGCACGACGCGATTGATGAAGCGGCTGAGGTAGCCGGCGCGGGCGACCGCCCACCAGACCAGGCTCTCGGGCACGAAGCCCGCCACGTCCTCGGGAAAGGGATACTTCCGAAGGATGTCGGTGCGCATACAGCCGAATTTCTCGCCCTTGATGCGATAGCGGAAATGGACGTCGACCGCGGTACTGTCGAAGACGTCCTGCGGATAGCGGTCGCCCACGATGGCGCCGTTGGGACGCGCACACAGGCCGGTAATGGCGAAATAGGAGTCGCGGCGCGCGGGCGGGATGGCGTTCCAGGCCTCGTGAAAAATGGCCAGCGCATCCGGGGGCATTTCGTCGTCGCTGTCCAGACCGACAATCATCTGGCCGCGCGCCTCGCGCACGCCGCGATTGAAGGCGGTCTTCTTGTGCTGGTTGTTCTGCCAGACATAGCGGATGGGAAAATCCGCCAGCGATTGCCAGTGCAGGATGGACTCGTGCGTGTTGTCGGTGGAGCCGTCGTCCACCACCACCCATTCAAAATTCCGGAAGGTCTGCCGGCGGAGCGACTCGTAGACGCGGTGCAGGGTTCCCGCCCGGTTATAGGTCGGCGTCAGAACGGTGAAGAAAATCGGTGTATCGGTCATGCCTGCTGTGCCCCTTGCGATCTTCCGGAAACCGCTGCGGTCTTGGTTCTTATGATTTCGCCTGAAGTGTAGGGGATATGCCTCTTCCAACCGATGCCACGGCTTTGGAATTTGCAATCAAATCTGACAAACCGTGCGGTTTTCCGCATGCCGTGCGACGGGCTGGCCGTTGGGCCTTGCGGAGTAGTGGCGTAAACTCGGGCGGCCCAATTCGGAACGCCTATGGAAGCCTCTCCCGTCCAGCTCAATGACATCGCCCTGTTCGTGGAGGTTGCCAAGCGCAAAAGCTTCAGCCAGGCGGCGCGCGCGCTGGACATGCCGACGTCGACGCTGTCGCGCCGGATCAACGAACTGGAGCGCGCGATCGGGCTGCGGCTCATCAACCGCAACACGCGCCGGCTCGACCTCACGGACGCGGGCGCGGCCTACATGCGGCGCTGCCAGGGCCTCATCGACGAGGCCCGCCTGGCGCACGAGCAGCTTCTCTCGCTGTCGGGCGGCCCATCGGGCAATCTGCGCGTCTCCATGCCGTACAGCCTGGCGATGTGGCTGCTGCCCGAGACCATCAGCGATTTCACCGACCGCTATCCCGACGTGGAGTGCGAGTTCGACCTGAGCATGATGACCGCATCCGACGCGCAAGGCACGCCGTTCGACGTGGTGCTGCGCTTTGGCCGCGAGGCCGACTATCCGGGCGCCTCGGCCGACAACGGCAACGGCAACGGCACGCCGCTGCGGGCCATCGAGGGCGCGGTCGTGCATGAGCTGGTCTCGCTGGAAACGCACCTGTATGCGTCTGACCACTATATTGAACGCCATGGCGCACCGCAGACGCCGGCCGAACTCTCGCAACACCAGTGCCTGCGCACGACCATCGACGAGAAGCACTCGTACTGGACGCTCACCAACGGCGCGATTGAGCAACGCGTCGCGGTCTCGGGACACCTGGCCGCCAACAACATGAGCATCGCCGGAACGCTAGCCGGCCTGGATCTGGCCATCACGCGCATGCCGCATTGCCTGGCGCTGGAACCGATCATCCAGCGCAACTCGCTGCGGCGCGTCTTACCCGGCTGGTCGGTGGACCCGATCTCCATCTACGTGGTGTTCCCGTCCAGCATCCAGCCGGCCAAGACCCGCGCCTTCATGGACTTCATCCGGCCCAAGCTCGGCCCCCCAGAAGCCTGACGCGCCGCGCGCAAACGGCAGACGAAAAAAAACCGCAAGGCTCGCACCTTGCGGTTTTTTCATGAGATCAGGCCGGGCGGTCCTGGGACCGGCCAGCCAAGCCCGTCGTATTAGACGCGCTTGATCTTTTCCAGCATCTTGAACACACCCTTGGGCGACTTGAC
>DALZRX010000304.1:0-1805 GCA_032015805.1 Achromobacter sp. | reverse complement strand
CTTGACGAACAAGCGCTTGAAGGCCTTGCCCAGGCAACGGCGTTCCAGGGTGTTACGACGCACGCGTTTGCGTTCAGCCATGTTGATTTCTCCTGTTGAATTCGCGGAAAGTGGACCGCACAACCGGAAACCGGACTGGCGGAAAAAATTTCGGATAACTTGGCATTTTAGCCTGAAATTCGAATGGGACGCCAACGGGAGGGTTTGGAACCGGCGCCGTCGGTTGCCGGACTGCGGAAACAATCGGGGACAAATAAGCGGGCGGTGGCCCCGCGCGGCGCGGCCTGCGTGGCCAGCGTTGCCCGAACTGCTTTGCCCGAACTGCGTGGCCTGAACTGCGCGGCCAGGCCTGCGCGGCGCGAACAATCGCCCTGCCGGTCAGGTCTGTGTTTCCTTCAGCCGTTCCCACACCTGCGCGGCGCGGGGCAGCGGATCGACCGCGCCGTATCCCAACGTCGACAGCGCCGCCGCCGCGTTGGCATAGCGCACCGCGTCTTCCCAGGAATCGCCCTGGCAACGGCGTGCCAGCAAGCTGCCGGCAAAACAGTCGCCCGCCCCGGTCGCATCGACGGCCTGTACGCGAAGCGCCGGCATCGCCGTGCGGTTGCGGCCGTCGTCGATGATGGAACCGTCCTTGCCGAGCTTCAGCACGACCACGCCCGGCGCGCCCCCTTCGCGGATCCAGTCCAGCGTGCGCTCCGGGTCGTCGTTGCCGGTGAGGTGCTGCATGTCGTCCATGCTGGGCAGGAACACGTCCGCCGCGCGCATCGCCTCGCGCAGGATGGCGCGGGCACGGTCCACCGGCCACAGGCGCAGCCGCAGGTTCGAGTCCAGGCTGACCTGCGCCCCGGCGGCATGCGCCCGCTCGATGGCGGCAAAGACCGTATCGCAGGCGGTGGTGCTGATCGCCATGCTGATGCCCGACACGTGCAGGAAGCGGGCGCGCTCGATCAGGCCCGCGTCCAGGCTGGCGGGGGTCATCAGGCTGGCCGCGGAACCGCGCCGCAGATAACTGAATGCGTGGCCGTCCGGTCCGTGCTGCACGAAATACAACCCCGTATGCGCGTCGTCGTCGACCTGCACGCCGGAGGTGTCGACGCCCTCGGCCTGCCACAAGTCAAGGAACTGCTGGCCGAACGCGTCATTGCCGACCCGCGTGAGATAGGCGCAGCGCGCGCCCTGGCGCGCCGCCGCGATGACCGCATTGGAGGTGTCGCCGCCAAAGCCCTGCAGGTATTGCCGTTGGCCTTCGTGCGTCTGGTTCAGCTCGACCAGCGGCTCGCCGAGCGCGACGATGTCGAGATCAGCCATGGGCGGCCTCGCGGGTCCGGGTGATCTGCGCGACCAGCGCGGCGGTATCCCGCGCGGCGAAGGCGGCCTTGTCATAAAGGTTGCTGCCAATGCCGACCAGGCCGGCGCCCGCGGCAAAGTACGTGCCCATGTTTTCCTGCGTGATGCCGCCTGTCGGGCAGAAGATCGTGTCCGGGTACACGGACTTCAGCGCGGCCAGGTGCTTGGGGCCGCCCGTGTCCGCCGGGAACACCTTCACGACATCCACGCCCGCACGGCGCGCCGCGAGCACTTCGGAAGGGGTGAAGGCGCCCAGCATGCACAGGGCGTCCGCGGCGTGGGCCATGTCGACGATCTCGTGGGCCAGCGCGGGCGACACCAGGAAGTCCGCGCCCGCCACCAGCGCCTCGCGCGCCTGCGCCTCGTCCAGCACCGTGCCCACGCCCAGCAGCAGGCTGGCGCCGTGCTTGTCGCGCAGCGCGCGCACCAGGTCGGTCACGCCCGGAATGGTCCAG
>DALZRX010000303.1:0-5342 GCA_032015805.1 Achromobacter sp. | reverse complement strand
CGCCGGCCACCGCCCGGCGTCTTGCCCGCATCGTGTCCACGCGGCAGGCCCACGACAGCTCCCTGCCGATGACCCCCGGCACGCCCGCCCTCACCCAATTCCCCCTCAACGCCTGGCGTCGCGCGCAGGACCGTGCCTTGCAGACCGCCCCGGCCACCGTTCTGGGTTACGGACACCCGGCAGGCGAACCCGCACTGCGCGACGCCATCGCCCAATACCTGCGAGTCTCGCGCGGCGTGCACTGCGACGCGTCGCGAATCGTCATCACCGAAGGCGCCCAGGGCGGCTTGGCGCTGTGCGTGCAATTGCTGACCAATCCTGGCGACACCGCATGGCTGGAAGACCCTGGCTATCGGGGCGCGAAGGCCGCCTTCCATGCGGGCGACCTGAATGTCGTGGCCATGCGCGTGGACGCCGATGGCATCGTCATTCCGGATAGCGCGTGGACCCAGCCGCCCCGCCTGATCCAGACCACGCCTTCGCACCAGTACCCCACGGGCGCGGTGCTGTCGCTGTCTCGCCGCCTCGATATGCTGGAACGCGCGCGCCGTGCGGGCGCGTGGATCATCGAGGACGACTACGACAGCGAATTCCGTCACCAAGGGGAACCCATCGCCGCAATGCAAGGCCTGCTGCCGGACGCGCCGGTGCTCTATGTGGGCACGTTCAGCAAGACCATGTTTCCAGCGTTGCGTCTGGGTTTTTTGGTGCTGCCCGAGGCCATCGCCCGCGAGGCGATGCCGTCCATCATCGAGATGCAGCGGGGCGGGCATCGGCTGGAGCAGCTCACGATGGCGGCCTTCATTGAAAACGGCCAGTTCTCCCGCCATCTTGGCCGCATGCGGCGTCTGTACCGCGAACGCCAGGCGGCACTGCGTGAAGCGCTGGCCGCGCATCTGGGCATCGAACACGAAGTGCTGGGCGGACACTGCGGACTGCATCTGACGGTGCGGCTGCCCCCGGCCCATGCCGACACGGCGATCGTGGCCGAGGCGCGCAAGCTGGGCATGAATCCGAGCGCGCTGTCGACATTTGCGCTGGTGCCACGCGACGAAGACAACGGTCTGGTGATCGGCTATGGCAATACCGGCGCGGAGCGCTTTCCCGCGCTGGTGCGCCGGTTGCGGGACGTGGCGCGGGCTTGCTCGACGCGCTAGTCCACCAGCCCGCCCAGCACCAGCAGCGTCATGAACAGCCAGAACAGGAAGCCGAGGATGGAGCGCCGCAGCAGCGCCTTCACCGCGCCCCACAGGAACATGAGGCCCAGCGCCAACAGCACCAGATTGAAGATCGACGGGCTCATGCCCATCGCGCCGGCCAGGCCGGCATAGAAGTCCGCCAGCGCGCCGCCCAGCCCGCCCAGCAACCATTTGATTCCTGCCACGATGGCGCGCAGGCCCTCGCCGAGCATGCCGCCCAGCGTCGCGAAAAAACCGTCCTGGGCCGGCATCAGCGGCGCGTATCCACAAGCATGCGAACAGCCAGGCCAGCCAGGACCGTGCCCATCAGCCAGCGTTGAACCACCATCCAGAGCGGACGGCCCGCCAGAAAGCCAGCGATGGAACCGGCCATGATGGCGATCAGGGCATTCACCGACAGGCTGATCACGACCTGCGTCATGCCCAACGCCAGCGACTGCGTGAACACGCTGCCGTGGTCAGGCTGAATGAATTGCGGCAGCAGCGACACGTACATGACGGCGATCTTGGGATTGAGCAGATTGGTCAGCAGTCCCATCGTGAACAATTGCCGTGGCGTGCTCTTGGGCAGGTCGTGCACCTGGAACGGCGACCGGCCGCCGGGGCGGATCGCCTGCCAGGCCATGTAGAGCAGATACATCGCGCCGCCAATGCGCAGCGCGTCGTAGGCATAGGGAACGGCCATCAGCAAGGCGGTGATGCCGAACGCCGCACAGGCCACATAGAAGATGAAGCCCACCGCCACGCCGCCGAGCGAAATCAAGCCGGCCTGCGGCCCTTGGGAGATGGAGCGCGACACCAGGTAGATCATGTTGGGCCCCGGTGTGAGCACCATGCCCAGCGCTACCAGGGCGAAAGTCAGCAGATGAGTCATGTCGGGCATGTTGAGCCGGCGCGCGCCGGTCGGTAGTCGGATCGTGAATGCACACCTTAGCGCAAAACTGTACCGGAACAGCGGATTTTTCCGGCGGGGTTGGCGGCGAGTCTCGCCAGCGATACAGTGGCTCGTTCGACTCTTCTCGTGGAGCGCAGGACATGCCGAAACGCAATCCGTCCCCCGCCGACAAGCCCGCCACGATCCGCATCGGCATCGGCGGCTGGACCTTCGAGCCGTGGCGCGGCGTCTTCTATCCTGACGACCTGCCGCATGCGCGGGAGCTGGAATACGCCAGCCGCCAAGTCACGGCCATCGAGATCAACGGCACCTACTACGGCACCCAGAAGCCCGCCACCTTTGCCAAATGGCGCGACGAAACGCCCGAGGATTTCGTGTTTTCGCTCAAGGCGTCGCGCTACTCGACCAACCGCCGGGAACTGGCCGGCGCCAAAGAATCGATCGGCCGCTTCCTGAACAGCGGCATCGCCGAGCTGGGCCCGAAGCTGGGACCCATCGTGTGGCAGTTCGCCCCGACCAAGAAGTTCGACCCGGCTGATTTCGGCGCTTTCCTGGAACTGCTGCCAGACAAGGTGGACGGCCTGCCATTGCGGCATGCGCTGGACGTGCGCCATCCCAGCTTCGCCTGCAAGGAATACCTGGATCTTGCGCGCAGTCATCGCGCCGCGACCGTGTTCACCGACAGTGAGGAATTTCCCGCCATCGCGGACCGGACGGGCGACTTCGTCTACGCACGGCTCATGCGCGCCAGCACCGCCTACAAGGCCGGTTACGCGCCCAAGGCGCTGGACGCCTGGGCGAAGCGCCTGCAGGTGTGGTCGCGCGGCGCCGATCCGGACGACCTGCCCCGCATCGTTGAACCGGCAGCCAGCGCGAAGCCGCAGGACATCTTCGCCTATTTCATCAATGGAGCGAAAGAGCGCGCGCCGGCCGCGGCGCGCGCCATGCTCGAGCGGCTGTAGCGCTGCGCGTCCGCCAGCCTTACTGCGCGACCGGCGTGCGCATCGTCACAAACTCTTCGGCGGCAGTGGGATGGATGCCGATGGTGTCGTCGAAGACGGCCTTGGTTGCGCCCGCCTTCAGCGCCACGGCCAGCCCCTGAACGATCTCGCCGGCCTCCGGACCCACCATGTGCACGCCCAGCACGCGGTCGGTCTGGGCGTCGACGATCACCTTCATCAGGGTTCGTTCCTGCGATTCGGTGAGCGTCAGCTTCATCGGGCGGAAACGGCTTTCGAAGAGCTGCACCTCGTAACCGGCTTCGCGCGCCTCTTCGGTGGTCAGGCCGACCGTGCCGATGTTCGGCAGGCTGAACACTGCGGTGGGGATCAGCTTGTAGTCGACCTTGCGGTATTCCTGCGGACGGAACAGGCGGCGAGCCACCGCCATGCCTTCTGACAACGCCACGGGCGTGAGCGGCACGCGGCCGATCACGTCACCGATGGCCAGGATGGACGGTTCGGCGGTGCGGTACTCGTCATCCACGTCGATGAAACCGTCTTCGCGCAGCTTGACGCCGGTGTTCTCCAGCCCCAGGTTGTCCAGCATCGGGCGCCGGCCGGTGGCGTAGAACACGCAGTCGGTCTCGATGACGGATCCGTCCTTGCAGGTCGCGGCCAGCGATCCGTCCTCGCGCTTGTCGATGCGCGCAACTTCCGTGTTCATGCGCAGGTCGATGCCTTTCTTGACCAGCTCGTCGCGCAGGTGCTCGCGCACGCCCAGGTCGAAGCCACGCAGGAACAGCGGGCCGCGATAGGACTGCACCGTCTGCGCGCCCATGCCATTGAAGATGGATGCGAACTCCACGGCGATATAGCCGCCGCCCACTACCAGCACGCGGCGCGGCAGGTCCTTCAGGTAGAAGGCCTCATTGGAGGTGATGGCGTGTTCCTTGCCCGGGATATCGGGAACTTGCGGCCAGCCCCCGGTCGCGACCAGGATGTGGGCGGCACTGTAGGTCTTGCCGTTGATTTCGACCTTGTTTGGATCGACGATGCGGGCATGGCCTTCCAGCAGCGTCACGCCGCTGTTGACCAGCAGGTTGCGGTAGATGCCATTCAGGCGTTCGATTTCGCGGTTCTTGTTGGCGATCAGCGTGGACCAGTCGAACGTCGGCGCATTGGCGGACCAGCCGAAGCCGTGGGCTTGTTCGAAGTCTTCGCTGTAGTGCGCGCTGTAGACCAGCAGCTTCTTGGGCACGCAGCCCACGTTCACGCACGTGCCTCCCAGGTAGCGGCTTTCGGCCACCGCCACGCGCGCACCGAAGCTGGCGGAAAAACGGGCCGCGCGTACGCCGCCTGAGCCTGCGCCGATCACAAACAGATCAAAATCAAATGCCATGTCGTTTCCTTCGCGCGGCCTGGCGGCCGGCGTTCACTGTCCGGGAAAGCTGTATTTAACACCACTGCGTTCCAGGCTGCCGGGCGTGCCGTCGCGCGGTGTCATCCTGCGTTGCCGTCCTGCGGTGCTGTTGTGCGGTGTCGTCGGACGGCGCCGTCGGGCCGTGCCGTCGGGCGGCGCCGTCCTTCCTTGCCGTCCTGAGGTTCCACGCCGGCATGTCCTCGCCTGCCCGCTCGCCCGCTCGGCTTCCCCGGTTTCCACGCCGCGACCGTTGCGATACATTGGCCGCAGCCGGCCCCTCAGGCCGGTCCATCATCCGGAGTGCACTTCATGTCTCTCGAAACCTGGCTGGCCTTCCTGGGCGCCTCGGCCCTGCTCGTCATGCTGCCCGGCCCCACCATCCTCACCGTGATCAGCTATTCGCTCACCCACGGCAAACGCGCCCGCCTGCCGCTGGTGCTGGCCGTGGCGCTGGGCGATTCGACCGCGCTGGTGCTGTCATTGCTGGGACTCGGCGCACTGCTCGCCGCATCGGCCTTCTGGTTCACGGTGGTCAAGACCGTTGGCGGGCTGTATTTGCTGTATCTGGGCTACCGGCTGCTGCGCGCCGGCGTGTCGCCCGCCACCCTGCCCGTCGCGACGGCCACGGGTTCACGCTGGAAGCTCTTTGCCAACACGTATCTGGTCACCGCGCTGAACCCCAAGGGCATGATCTTCTTTGTGGCCTTCCTGCCGCAATTCATTGATCCTGCTGGGGACGTGACACGGCAGCTCTGGATGCTGTCGGCCACCTTTGTCGCCTGCGCCGGCGTCAACGCCGCCGCCTACGCGGTCTTTGCGGGGTCGGCCCGGCGCATGCTGGCTTCGCCGCGCGCGCAGCGCGGCTTCAATCTGGGTGGCGGCGCGCT
>DALZRX010000302.1:0-5388 GCA_032015805.1 Achromobacter sp. | reverse complement strand
GGCCCACGCGTGGCTATCTCGTACAATTCACGGATTAATCCACCCCTAGTGCCCCGGAGGCCCGTTTGGCCAAACCCACTCAAGCTGATCCGCAGAACGACGATCGTCCCTTGCCCCAGGATTTCGAAACGGCCCTGGCCGAGCTGGAATCGCTGGTCGCGGCCATGGAAGACGGATCGCTGCCGCTCGAGCAATCGCTGGCTGCCTATCGGCGCGGCGTGGCGCTCACGCGGGTTTGCCAAGATCGCCTGGCGCAGGCCGAGCAGCAGGTCAAGGTCCTTGAGGGCGGCCTGCTCCGGCCCCTGGATCCCGCGGCGCTGGACGACGAATAAGAAGCCGATGAAGCAAATTCAACTCGCTTTTCCCGAGTGGTTGCAAGGCCGTGCGCGGCACGTCGAAGACGTGCTCGACGATCTGCTGCCGCCGGCGGACCAGGCGCCTGCCCGCTTGCATGAAGCCATGCGCTACGCGGTCCTGGGTGGCGGCAAGCGTGTGCGCGCCGCCCTGGTCTATGCCGCCGGACAGGCCTGCCCCGTCAGCGGCAGCATGCTGGCCATCGAGGCCTCGCTGGACCGCGCGGCCGCCGCCGTCGAACTGATCCATGCCTACTCGCTGATCCATGACGACCTGCCGTGCATGGACGACGACACGCTGCGCCGCGGCCGGCCCACCACGCACGTGCAGTTCGACGAAGCCACTGCCATGCTGGCTGGCGACGCGTTGCAGCCGCTGGCGTTCGAGCTGGTCGCTTCCATGCCGATCGCCCCGGCGCTGATCGTCCAGGCCACCCAATCGCTGGCGCGTGCCGCCGGCAGCAAGGGCATGGCGGACGGACAGGCCATCGACCTGTTCAGCGTCGGCCGCTCGCTCTCGCGCGACGAACTCCAGACGATGCACGGCATGAAGACCGGCGCCATGCTGGCGTGCAGCGTGGCGCTGGGCGGGATCGTGGCGGGTGCCAGCTCGGCCTCCCGGCAGGCGCTGGATGCCTACGCGCAAGCCATGGGTCTGGCGTTCCAGGTGGTCGATGACATCCTCGACGTCACCGCCGACACCGCCAGCCTGGGCAAGACGCCCGGCAAGGATGCCGCTGAAAACAAGCCGACCTATGTTTCCCTGCTGGGCCTGTCGGAGGCCCGGGCCTTCGCCGAGGAACTGCGGGTCGCGGCGCTGGCTGCCCTGGCGCCGCTGGGCGACGCCGGCGCGCGTCTGGCCCAGCTTGCCGACTTCATCGTTCTACGAGACCGCTGATCCGAGATCAGCCCGGCCTTCTTGGTAGGCCGGGCCAACGAACCCCATAAAAGCATGACGACAGATTTACTGGACCGTATTCAATCGCCGGCTGACCTCAAGCGTCTGGATCGTCGAGAGCTGAAAAAGCTTGCCGATGAACTGCGCGGCTTTGTACTGGAGTCGGTATCCAAAACGGGCGGACACCTGTCGTCCAACCTGGGCACCGTCGAGCTCACGCTGGCGCTGCACCAGGTGTTCGACACGCCGCACGACCGCATCGTCTGGGACGTCGGCCACCAATCCTATCCGCACAAGATCCTGACCGGACGCCGGGCCGGCATGGCCAAGCTGCGCCAGCAGGGCGGTATTTCCGGATTCCCCAAACGCAGCGAGTCCGAGTACGACGCATTCGGCACAGCGCATTCGTCCACGTCGATCTCGGCCGCGCTGGGCATGGCGGTGGCCTCGCGCAATGCGGGCGTTCAGCGCCAGCACATTGCCGTCATCGGCGACGGCGCCATGTCCGCCGGCATGGCATTCGAAGCCATGAACAACGCGGGCGTCACGCCCAACATCAACCTGCTGGTGATCCTGAACGACAACGACATGTCGATCTCGCCGCCGGTGGGGGCGTTGAACCGCTATCTGGCGCGCCTGATGTCCGGACGCTTCTACGCCGCCGCCAAGAACGTGGGCCGCGCCGTGCTGCAGCACGTGCCGCCGGTGCTTGAACTCGCGCGCCGCTTCGAGGAACACGCCAAGGGCATGGTCACGCCCGCCACGCTGTTCGAGGAACTCGGCTTCAACTACGTCGGCCCCATCGACGGCCACGACCTGGACGCGCTGGTTCCCACGCTGCAAAACCTCAAAGCCCTGGAAGGCCTGCAGTTCCTGCATGTGGTCACGCGCAAGGGGCAGGGCTACAAGCTGGCGGAAGCCGATCCGGTGCTCTACCACGGCCCGGGCAAGTTCGATCCCGCGGTCGGCATCCAGCAATCGAAGGCGCCGGGCAAGCGCACGTTCACCCAGGTGTTCGGCACGTGGCTGTGCGACACGGCGCAGCAGGATTCGCGCCTGGTGGCCGTCACGCCCGCCATGCGCGAGGGTAGCGGCCTGGTGGAGTTCGAACAGCGCTTCCCGCAGCGGTACTTCGACGTGGGCATTGCCGAGCAGCATGCGGTCACGTTCGCCGCCGGCGTGGCGTGCGAGGGCCAGAAACCGGTCGTCGCCATCTATTCCACCTTCCTGCAGCGCGGCTACGATCAGTTCATCCATGACGTTGCCCTGCAGAATCTGGACGTCACGTTCGCGCTGGACCGCGCCGGCATCGTGGGCGCGGACGGCGCCACGCACGCGGGCAACTACGACATCGCGTTCCTGCGCTGCGTGCCGAACATGGTGGTGGCCACCCCGTCCGACGAAAACGAATCCCGCCTGCTCCTGTCGACCTGTTATCAGCACCCGGGCCCGGCCTCGGTGCGCTATCCGCGCGGCGCGGGCTGCGGCGCGGCGGAAGGCGGGAGCCTTGATACCGTCGAACTGGGCAAGGGCATTGTCCGGCGCGAAGGCAAGAAGATCGCCATATTGGGCTTTGGCACACTGGTGCAGGCGGCGCTGGCCGCTGCGGGCAAGCTGGACGCCACCGTGGCCGACATGCGCTTCGTCAAGCCGATCGACCGCGACCTGATCCTGGATCTGGCCAGCCGCCACGACGCGCTCGTCACCCTTGAAGACGCCTGCATCATGGGCGGCGCGGGCAGCGCGGTGCTGGAAGTGCTGAGCGCCGCGGGCGTGCTGCTCCCCGTGCTGCAGCTTGGCCTGCCGGACGAATTCATCGACCACGGCGAGCAATCGGCCCTGCTGGCCGGCCTGGGCCTGGATGCCGCGGGCATCGAGCAGTCGATCCGCGCACGCTACGCCGACCTGCTGAAGTGATCAAGGGTTCATGCTTGCAGCCGAGGACGTGCGTCCTCGGCTGCAAGCATGAAACACACTGTTCCGGCCCTGGGGCCCCCTGATCCAAAGGGTCAACGCGCCGGATTGCGCATGTGTGGGCGATAATGACCCCCTTTCAAGTCAACTGGGCCTGCGCGTTGCCCCACGGCACATCGGCCCGGACAGGTAAGCCGAAATGAATTCTCCGATCGACCCCGCCCTCGTGATGCCCGACGTCCAGAGTTCCACGGACACGCGGCATATCCCGATCCAGCGCGTCGGCATCCGCGGTGTGCGTCATCCCATGCTGGTCCAGAGCGGCGACGGCTCGGCACAGGGCACGGTGGCCAACTGGACGCTGACCGTGGCCTTGCCGCCCGAAGAGAAGGGCACGCACATGTCCCGCTTCGTGGCCTTGCTCGAAAAATACCGCAGCACGCCCATGACGCCCGCGCTCTTTCGCGCCATGGCGGCGGACATGCTGCCCCTCCTGCATGCCGAACGCGGCGACATCACGGCGTCGTTCCCGTACTTCATCAACAAGTCCGCACCGATCTCCGGCGTGCAAAGCCTGCTGGACTACGAGGTCCAGTGGATCGCGCGCGCGCAGGCCGACAGCGTCGAGTTCGAACTTGTGGTGCAGGTGCCGGTCACCAGCCTGTGCCCGTGTTCCAAGGCCATCTCCGAGTACGGCGCGCACAACCAGCGGTCGCACGTCACGGTCTCGGCCATCCTCAACGAAGACATCTCCATGGATGGCGTGATCCGCCTCATCGAGGACGAAGGCTCCTGCGAACTGTGGGGCTTGCTCAAGCGCCCCGACGAAAAGTTCGTGACCGAACGCGCCTACGACAACCCCAAGTTCGTCGAAGACCTGGTGCGTGACGTGGCGGCGCGCCTGAACGCGCACCCCGGCATCGCGCGCTATCGCGTCGAAGCCGAGAACTTCGAGTCCATCCACAACCACTCGGCCTACGCCGTCGTCGAAGGCTGAGCGCCCATGCGCCATCCGGCGGCCAGCGACTGGCCGCTTGTCGCCGGCCTGCAGCAATGGGAAGCGCGGCTTGCCAGCCACCTGGCGGGCCGCGGCCGTTTCGGCGTGGCACTTTACGAGTTTTTCCGCTTCGGCGTGAAGCAGGCCTGGGCCTGCCTCTTTGGCGGCCTGATGTGCGCGCTGCTGCTGGGAACGCACTGGTGGTATCCCAAGGACGCCGCGCTGGCGCGCTACGACTTCCTGACCCTTGCCGCGCTCGGCATTCAGGCGGCGCTGCTGGCGCTGCGCATGGAGACCTGGAGCGAGGCCCGCGTGATCCTGATGTTCCATGTGGTCGGCACGTGCATGGAGATCTTCAAGACTGCCGCCGGCTCATGGATCTATCCCGAGGCCAGCGTGCTGCGCATCGGCGGCGTGCCGCTCTTCACCGGCTTCATGTACGCCGCGGTGGGCAGCTACCTTGCCCGTGTGTGGCGGCTTTTTGATTTCCGCTTTCGCGCGCATCCGCCGTTGGCCGCCACGGTGGCGCTGTCGGTGCTGATCTACCTGAACTTCTTCACGCACCATTACGTCATGGATTTCCGGTGGGTGTTGTTCGCGATGACGGCGATTCTCTTCGCGCGCACCTGGGTGTACTTTCGCATCTGGCAGGTCTATCGGCGCATGCCGCTGCTGCTCGGCTTCGTGCTGGTGGCGCTCTTCATCTGGTTCGCCGAAAATATCGGCACCTTCGCCAATGCCTGGCGGTATCCGAATCAATCGCAGGTCTGGCAGGTCGTGTCCCTCGCCAAGCTGGGATCGTGGTTCCTGCTGATGATCATCAGCTATGTCATGGTGAGCGCGGTCAACCGGCCACGGCCGATCAACGCGGCCGACCTGCCCGCCGCCGAAGGGCAAGCGTCTCCCCGGGACGCGTCCCTTATTTCCTAAGCCTACATCGGCTTGCATGCGATCGCTCAATCGGTGATAATCGAGAGCTTTCTTGCTCGACCACCCATGGTTTTTGGGTAGCGGGCTGCCCCTTGCGGCGATCGTCGATGATGTTGATCCACCCATGATGGAAAGCGCGGGTGCAAGACGTTCGGCCAGCAAGACATCCTCAAGGAGTTTTACCCATGCGTCACTACGAAGTAGTGTTTATCGTTCACCCCGACCAAAGCGAGCAAGTGCCTGCCATGGTCGAGCGTTACCAAGCGCTGGTCACGGGCCAAGGCGGCTCGGTGCAC
>DALZRX010000301.1:0-5424 GCA_032015805.1 Achromobacter sp. | reverse complement strand
GCTGGCCGCCAAACCGCACCGGGCGATCCGACGCCGGATCGATCGCCGCACCCTTCCCCGTCCGCGCCAGGTGCACCGCACCGATCACCAGCGGCTGCCTCCCGTAGCGGTTGGACAGGACGACGCGCAGGCGCTGGCCGCCCAGACTGATGCGGATTCTTTCCCGCACGGTCTGGTCCCGCAATGCATCCGGCATGCCGGTGGGCAAAACGAAATCCGCTTCCCAAACCGGCTGCGGGCTGGCGGTCCACGACGCCAGCCAAGCGGACGCTGATGCGGGTTGCGGCACCTGCAGCGTGGCCGCGGAACGGCCGGCGCAACATGCCTCGGCCTCACGCGCCGGACCAGCAACGGCACCGCCCGCCGTCAAGAGGGACGCGGCGAGGCCCACAAACCATTTCAGCATTTCAGGACGAACGTCGGCATTCATGGCATTTCTCCTTAGCAACAAGACCGGTCCACATGACCGCCCATGTCCGTCACAGTAGGATCTTCCCGAACATAGGGGTAGACGCATAAACTTCCGAACACTTCTTCCAAATTGGAATGTCTAACCATGGATACGCTACGCGCCATGCACGCCTTCGTCCGCGCCGTCGAGCTGGGCACCTTGTCCGCCGCCGCCCGTGAACAGGGCGTAACCCAGTCCGCTCTCAGCAAGATCGTGGCGTCGTTGGAAAAAGACATGCGGGTGCGGCTGCTGGAACGCAGCACGACCCGCGTCGTGCCCACCGAGCAAGGCAAGCGCTTTCATGAACGGGCAACGCGGGTGCTCGAGGAGTATGCGGAGGCCGTGTCCGACGCCCGCGGCCAGACCGACACGCCAGCCGGCCTCCTGCGGGTGAATGCCCCCGTCGCGCTGGGCCAGTTCCGCTTGAATGCGCTGATGCTGGAATTCCTGGACGCCCATCCCGGCATCGAGGTCGAGCTGATTCTGAACGACCGTTATGTGGATCTGGTGGAAGAAGGCGTCGACGTGGCGCTGCGGCTGGGCGGTGCGTTGCCGCCCAATGCCATCGCTCGCAAGGCGGCCGCATCGCCGCGCCATCTGGTGGCGTCGCCCGCGTACCTGGCGTCCCGAAGCGAGCCGCAGTCGCCGCAGGATCTGGCGGACCACCAATATGTCCGGTTCGCGTGGTCGGCCGCCGGCGACAGCCTGGAACTGACGCAGGGTTCCACCCGCAGCGTCATCCGCACGCAAGGACGTTTCCGCGTCAACAATGCGCTGGCCATCCGCGAGGCGCTGACCATGGGCGCCGGCATCGGCCTGTGCCCCGCATGGCTGGTCCAAGACCTGGTCGCCGGCGGCCAGTTGCGTCATGTCCTGCCCGGCTGGCGCGCGTCGCCCCAGGAGGCTCACTTGATCTACCCCTCGCGCCGATACCAGTCCCTGCGCGCCCGACTGCTGATCCAGTTCCTGGCCGAACGCCTGCCTCTGTTGCCGGGCATGCACACCCCTTTCGCGCCTTGAGCACAGCGTGTCGCCGCTGGTCTATCATGGCTTTTTGTCCGCTCGTTGTAAGGAGTCCTACATGATCCGCAAGCTGATCCCCTTCCTGCTGGTTGCCAGCCTGGCTGCGTGCGCCAATACCGGCGGCTCGCGCACGTCCAGCGCGCCGGCCTCCAGCTCGTCGAGCGCGTCCTCTTCATCGAGCACCGGCGGCGATGCTTCGTACGGCTCGTCATCGGCCATGCCCGGCAGCAGCAGCGGCAAGACCTGCGACGCCGGCGCGCTGCAATCGCAGGTCGGGCAGAAAGCCACGCCCTCCGTCATGGAAGACATGCGCACGCGCAGCGGCAGCACCACCGCGCGCATGCTGCGCCCCGGCCAGTTGGTCACGATGGAATACAACGACACCCGCCTGAACCTTATCGTGGACGACAAGGATGTAATGACGGCGATCCGCTGCGGTTAAGCGCAGCGGCTGTCCGCCCGCCCACACCGAAGCATCGAGATCGGTCGCTGCACCGGAACGCCGGGACAGCGGCTACATCGGCCAATGGCCACGCGGATCATTTCCGGGCCGGGTCCCGATTTGCCAAACTATCTTCTTCCCCTGCCTCGATGGGCCGCGCAGCCGGCGGTACATGGGGCAGGAACACCCCGCCACTTCAAACCCGCATGCTTCGCGCGATCTTGGTGCGCTGCGAAATCACCGGCTACGGCGGCCGGTCCTGCGGCATCAACGTGGCAGCAGGACCGATGTCCCGCGATGGAATGGCCATCCAGACATTGGTGACCCACCCCAGGCGCGTGCGATCGTACGCCCCTTGCTACCACATCAACGGTCAGTCGTCCCCGCCGCCCGACGCGCCGCGCGCTTCCGACAACGCGACCGTCAGGTGCATGACCTTCTTCTTGAGCTGATCGCGCTCGTCCGTCAGCTTGGCCAGCAACTGCCGCAGCCGCGCGATCTCGGCCGGCATGTCTTCGATGTTCTCGATGGGTTCTTCCGGCGGCGTTTCGCGCGGTGGCGGAGCCTTGGCCTGGCGGACTTCGCGGGCGGCCTGCTGCAATTCCTTGCGGCCGCCGGCGACGGCGGCCGCCTGCCGTTCGGTGGGAAGCGACGCCACGGCCGCTGCCGCGTTGATGGAGATCGCGCCTTCCTTTACGGCACGCACCAATTCCGGCGCCGCGGACTTCTGGATCTTTTCGATCTGGCCCAACGTATTGCTGCTGATGCGGGCAGCGCGCGCCAGCGCCTGGCGACTGGGGACAGCCGGCTTCCAAGCCGGATTGGCGTGACCGCGGGGCGCCGCGCCTTCGGCCCCGGGCGCGTCCTCGTCCCAGGGAGGTGAGTCGTCCGTGGGTGCGCTCTGCGACGGCGATTCGTCGCCCGTGGCGTGACCCGGCGTGGCGCCCTCTTCTTGCGGGGTTCGCGCCAGCAGGATTTCCTTCTTGCGCAGCGCCAGCACGCCGCGCTGAAAGTCCGACACGCTGCGCCGGCCCAGGTGGTTCTCGATCATCCATAGGTGCACGTCGTCCATGGACTTGAAATGCGGATGCTGGATGGTCTGGAACGGGATGTTGTGCTTGACGCAGAGCGCGTAGCGATTGTGCCCGTCGATCAGCAGGTCGCCCCAAAGGACCAGGGCATCGCGGCAGCCCTCAGCCAGCAGGCTGCGCTCCAACGCGGCGTGTTCGTCCTCGGTCAGCGGGTCTATATAGGCGCGCAGGCCTTCGTCTACTCTGATTTCCATGGTGTCCAAATAAAGTCGGGGCCGCCCTACGCCAGCCCTTGCCCGCGCAGCACGTCCTGGATCGCTGCCAGACGCGACACGGGGTCGGTCAGCGCCAGCAGGGTCGCCTTGTCGTCCGGCGGCAGCGGCAGGAGCTCGCACCAGCGGTTCGCCACCCAGCCGCAATCGTCCAGGCGAAACGGCGGGGCCAGCGGCATTCTCTCGGCGGGCACGCCATCCTGCTGCCACTGCGCCACCAGCCGGCCCAGCGCGTCGGCGCTGGCCTGCATGGCCGCCGGCACGGGGGTGGGCGGATCATCGGGGATGGGCTCGGCCTCACCCATCCAAAGTCCGTATTTTGCCACCTCGCTGGACAGCAGCCGAAAGCGCGAGGCGCCCGTGCACCGGATTTCCAATAAGGCCGGCATGGGCGCTTCCCAGGTATCGACGCGGGCCATGGTGCCCACGGGCGACAGCGTCTCGACGCCTTCCGGCGACCGCACCTCGCTGCCCGCCAGAAGGCCCACGATGCCGAACTCGGTGTTTTCGGCGATGCTGCGGCGGATCATGTCCAGGTAGCGCACCTCGAAGATGCGCAGATGGACCACGCCACCGGGAAACAGCGCATTGGATAACGGAAACAAGGGAATCAGCGACATGGCCGCCTCCTGTTCATTCCACGTGGAAGGCGTCGTCCACAGGCACCTGCAGCGCCGTCGCCAAAGCGTTGGTCTGCGACGCCATGGCGATCACCCCAAGCAGCTCCGCGTGCTGGCCGTCGGTCATGCCCTTGGCCCGGGCCGATGCCGTGTGGGAATGGACGCAATACGCGCACCCATTGGCCGTGGACACGGCGATGTAGATCATCTCGCGCACCAGTGGCGACAATTCGCCCTCGGCCATCATCACCGTCTTGAGCTGCTCCCACACGCTGCGCATCCGCGGCGGGTCATTGGCCAGCGCGCGCCAGAAGTTGTTGACGAAGTCCGACTTGCGCGTGGCGCGGATGTCCTCGAACACCGCCCATGCCCCGGGACTCTTGCGGATTTCGTCATCGCTCAGCAGCCTTACCGTGCTCATCGCCCCTCTCCATCATGAAAAAACACCGTTCCCCGCCGCCGTGCCGCGACCGCTACCTTTTTCACGGGCCGGCCGCTCATGCATTGCGCCCGTCGTACGGAATGCGGGTCAGCGCATTCAGATCCACGTTTTCCAGGCAGCGCACGTTGACGGCCGCCGTCTCCTTGCCTTCGGCGCCCACGCCGAAGCCGAACGGCGCGCAGCCGCAGTTGGCACAGAAATGGTGCGAAATCACGTGCTTGTTGAAGGTGTACGTGGACAGCCCCTGCGTGGACGACGTGATGCGCAGCGCCGCGCGCGGCACGAACCACAGCAGGTAGCCCTTGCGGCTGCAGTGCGAGCAGTTGCATTCCAGAACCTGCGACACATCGCCATCGACTTCGTAGGCGATTTGTCCGCAGTGACAGCTTCCTTGTTGCATTGATTGTCTCCCGGCCGTTATCGGATCAGACTCCCATCATAGGCCTGCGCCGCCCGCCTTGGAATGCGGACGAGCCGCACCCCACCCCGCACGGAGCCATCATGCCCCAGTTATCTGCTTATCTCAGTTTCGACGGCAACTGCGCCGATGCCATGCGCTTCTACGAGCGCGTGCTGGGCGGCCGGCTGGACGCGCTAATCCGCTATGCGGACGCGCCAGCGGATGCAGCCATGCCCGTGCTGTCGGATGAGGACGCCGGGCGCGTCATGTACGCCCGCCTGACGCTGGAC
This sequence comes from Achromobacter sp., assembly GCA_032015805.1. GTDB lineage: Bacteria > Pseudomonadota > Gammaproteobacteria > Burkholderiales > Burkholderiaceae_B > Achromobacter. The sequence goes on along the minus strand of DALZRX010000301.1, from coordinate 453 downwards.
GAGCAGACCCTGCTGGGCAGCGACGCCACTGCCGGCCACCCCTATCCCGGCAATCGTGGGGTGGCGCTGGCGCTCGTGTACCCCACCGTGTCGGATGCGCATCGCGTGTTCGACCACCTGGCCGAGGGCGGCACCGTCACCCTTCCGATGCAGAAGACATTCTGGGCCGAAGCCTACGGCGCCCTCGTCGACCGCTTCGGGACGCGCTGGATGGTAAGTGGCGGGCGGCTGAGCCACTGAGGGTTGGGGAGGACTGCATGACGCCGGTGGACACATTGCACCGAGGTCCTAACCGCCGGGCCGGTGCGCCGCCAACACCTCGTGCAGCGACTGCGCCGCCCCCTGCAACACCGGCACCGCCCGCAGCAGATCGTCCAGCATGACGCGCGCTGTGGGCGCATGGCAGGCCACCGCCGCCACGACGCGTTCCTCGCCATCGCGCACCGGCACCGC
>DALZRX010000300.1:0-5448 GCA_032015805.1 Achromobacter sp. | reverse complement strand
GGGCAGGGGGCGGCCGTCCAGTTCCAGCCGTCGGGCGATCGCGTCCAGGCGGGCGTCGTGGATGCCGGCGGCACGCAAGGCCTGGGCGGTCTGCACGACGTAGTCGGTGCAGGGGCCGTAGCGTCCCGCGGCGCGGCGCACGATGGCCAGCAGTTCCGGCTCGGGCAGGGCGCGGATGTAGGCGGGATTGCTGCGGTTCATGATGAAGACCAGCGCGCGGACCACCCCCTCGTCCGTCGCACAGTTGATCCAACGAGGCAGATAGGCCCCCGTGGACATCTCTCGTTCCCAGAGCGCGGGAAAGTAATGGGGCACCTGGTCGCCGGCCAGCCGGTAGACCACGCCCCGGCAGGAGCCGCCGCGGTCCAGTCCGAACACCAGGCCCGGGCACTCGGGCGTACCCCGGTTCACCCGCGACCACAGGCAAAGCGCCCGGTGGTGTCCCCGCAGCGTGGCAAGCCGGCGCTCCATGAAATCAAAATCCGGGCGCCAGATCAGGGATCCGTACCCATATACCCACACGTCTTCCCCGGCCTGCCAGTGCCGCAGCGCGTCGTCCAGCGACGCTTGGCGTTCCTCCGGCGTCCAGAGCCGGAAAGGCAAGGTGGCGCCGGAGATGGCAGAGGGGGAGGACTGCTTGTTCACGACTACGTTTTCCGTTCAGACTCGTGTGGAGGATTGCGATTGGCCCAGCCCCCGGCCATCAGCGCCACGGAGTAGGCCCAGAAGAGCGGGGCAACGCCAATTACCGCACCCAGCGCGCCGAAGGTCAACGGCAGGGACACCTGCGAACCATTGATGAGCGCCATGCGCAGGCCCACGGCTTCGGCCGCGCGGCCGGGCGGGGAATGCTGGTGCAGCAGGGACAGCATGCTGGGCTGACAGCAGCCAAGCGCCAGGCCCAGGATGAAGGACAGCACGATCAGGGCGGTAACGTCGGTGAACAGCGGGTAAAGCATGAAGTCGATGGCGGCGGTGGCCATGGCCACGCGAACCAGGGTCCACGACCGCACCCGGCGCTGGATCAGCGGCAGAATCAGCCGGATGACGAAAGTTGCCGCCGCGAACGAGGCAAGAATGACGCCAATGGTGGTGGCGGACAGGCCGATTGCCACCCCGAAAATCGGCACGACGAACAAATGCGTGTCCCACGCGCCGGACAGGATCGTGTTCACCATCAGGATCCGGCGCAGGGCGGGTACTGCCAGCAGTTCCGTCACCCGTCGGCGCTGCGCCTCGCGCACGCCGGTGATAGCTGCATCCACCGCCTTCAATTGGTGACGCAGCACGTAAAGGCCGACTGCAGATAGCAACGGGCCGACGGCCAGGATGCCGAACGCCGTGCGCGTGCCCAGGTGGTCGATCGCCAGTCCCGCGATCAGGGGTCCGGAGAAGCCCGACCCCGCGAGCGCCAGGGACAGGAACGAAAAGTTGCGCAGCCGCTTCTCGGGTTCGGCGTGCCCCAGCAGATCCTGCGTGGCCACCTGGTGCAGCATGAAGCCGATGCCAATACAGCAAGACGCCACCAGCAGCGCAAGCTGGGTTTGCGAAATAGAGGGGAGTAGCGTGCCGAAAGCTACCAAAGTCGTGCCGATGACTAGTGGTCGCACGATGCCCACGCGGTCAACCCAGCGGCCTGCGCGCACCGAGAACAGCATGGGCAGTACGGCGAAAACCGCGACCAGGGTGCCGACAGTGAAGGTGGACAGGCCCATCTGCAGGGCCGTCAGGGAAACGGTAATCCGTCCCCCAGTCAGCGCCACATGATTCATCATTGCCAGCAGGCACAAAAGCACCGCCCCGGAAAATTCCGGGGAACTGGATGGCGAGGAGGGGGATCTGTTGGAGGTAGACACGGCTTAACTGCATTCATTCTGTCCGCATCATCAGCCTATGTCGAGGCGGTGCGATTTGCGGCGCGGCAGGCAGTGACTAGTCACGAAAGGAAGTTAGCGGTCTCTAGCGATCAGGTCACGCGCTTATTCGGCAAGATGACGGCATGTTCGCGGCAGGTGCGGTAAAACGGTTCCGCAACCGCCCGGGGATCGTTGTATCGTTCACGCAACGGAACCCTCCGTGCGGCGCGATCCGCGCACGGATTCCTCCGCCTATTGCCGCTTTAACGGCGACGCCCGAGGCGCCCGTCGTTCCCATCGTCCAGGTTCAATGAAAAAGTCCCGCAGCAAGTTCAAGCGCTACATCCTGTTAGCCGCACTCCTCCTGCTTCTTGTGTTCGGCGCCCGAGCCGCGTTCTTCTCGGCTCCGCCACCCCCGACGTTCGCCGTGGCCGACGTCTCGCGCGCGGATCTGGAAGACAGCGTCCTCGCAAGCGGAACGATCGATGCCATCGAGCGCGTCAGCGTCGGCGCGCAGGCGACCGGCCAGCTCAAGTCCCTGAAGGTGGAACTGGGCGATCGGGTCAAGAAGGGACAGCTCGTGGCCGAGATCGACGACCTGACCCAGCAGAACGAGTTGCGCAACGCCGAGGCGGCGCTGCAGACGCGGCGCGCCGAACGGGCCGCCAAGGTCGCCACCCTGAAGCAGGCGGAACTCGCCTTCAAACGACAGCGCCAGATGCTGGCCGCCGACGCCAGCTCGCGCGAGGCCTATGAAACGGCCGAGGCCACGCTGGCCGTGACACGTGCCGAGATCGCCTCTCTGGACGCGCAGATCGCTCAGGCGGAGATCCAGGTCGATACCGCCCGGGTCAACCTGGGCTACACGCGCATCGTCTCGCCGATCGACGGCATGGTGGTGGCGGTGGTCACCAAGGAAGGCCAGACCGTCAACTCCATCCAGAGCGCACCCACCATCATCAAGGTGGCGCAGGTGGACACCATGACGATCAAGGCGCAGATATCCGAGGCCGACGTTACCCGCGTCAAGCCCGGGCTGCCTGTCTACTTCACCATCCTGGGCGAACCCGACGAGCGCTACCGGGCCACGCTGCGCGCCGTGGAGCCGGCCCCGGATTCCATCCAGAAGGACGATGCGGCCTCGTCGCTGACGTCGTCCACCAGCACGTCGACCAGCGCCGCGGTGTATTACAACGGCCTCTTCGATGTGCCCAACCCCGACGAAAAGCTGCGCATCTCGATGACGGCGCAGGTGTTCATCGTGCTGGGCGAGGCCAAGAATGCCGTGGTGGTGCCGGCCTCGGCGCTCGGCAAGCGCGGCGCGGACGGGCGGTACGAGGTGCGTGTGGTGCTGGACGGCAACAAGACCGAGACGCGCCAGGTCCGCATCGGCATGAACAACAATGTGCAGGCGCAGGTGCTGGAAGGCCTGGAGGTGGGCGAACGCGTCGTGTCGGCGGATTCCGCGCCGGCCGCCGCGAAGCCGGGGGCCTGACATGGGCGGTCCGCTGATTTCCCTGTCTGGCGTGCGCCGCGAGTTTCCCGCCGGCGACCAGACGATTGCGGTCCTGAAGGACGTCAACCTCACGATCGAAGCGGGCGAGATGGTCGCGATCGTGGGGGCGTCCGGTTCGGGCAAATCGACGTTGATGAACATCCTGGGCTGCCTGGACCGGCCCACGCGGGGCGACTACAAGGTCGACGGCCGCAGCACGGGCGAGTTGGACCCGGACGAGCTGGCGGAACTGCGGCGCGAGCACTTCGGGTTCATTTTCCAGCGCTATCACCTGCTGGCCGACCTGAGCGCGCAAGGCAACGTGGAGGTGCCCGCCGTCTACGCAGGCAAGCGCCGCGAGGCGCGGCTGGAGCGGGCGTCGGCATTGCTGGCGCGGCTGGGGCTAGCCGACCGCTCCGAACATCGGCCCGGCCAGCTATCCGGCGGGCAACAGCAGCGCGTGAGTATCGCGCGGGCGCTGATGAACGGCGGCGACATCATCCTGGCTGACGAGCCCACCGGCGCGCTGGACACGCATACCGGCCAGGAAGTGCTGCGCATTCTGGAAGAGCTGAACGCGGCGGGGCACACGATCATCATCGTCACGCACGATATGAACGTGGCGCGCCACGCGCAACGCATCATCGAAATCAGCGACGGCGAGATTGTCGCGGACAAGCGCAACCCCGAGGCGCCGCGCCACCAGACCGAGCGGGACGAGGCGCCGGCGATGGCCCAGCGGCCGGCGTGGCAGGCCTATCTGGACCGCGGCCGTGAGGCGCTGCGCATGGCGCTGCTGGCCATGAACGCGCACCGCCTGCGCACGTCGCTGACGATGCTCGGCATCATCATCGGCATCGCCGCGGTGGTGTCGGTGGTGGCGCTGGGCGAAGGCTCGCGGCGCAAGATCCTGGAAGACATCAGCGCCATCGGCACGAACACGGTCGAGGTGTTCCCGGGCAAGGACTTCGGCGACGAGAAGGCGGTGAACATCCGCACGCTGGTGCCGGCCGACGCCGACGCGCTGGCGCGCGAGTCCTATGTGGACAGCGTGACGCCGGAAGTGGCCACAAGCAACACGCTGCGTTATCGCAATGTGTCGGTCAACGGTTCCATCCAGGGCGTGGGGGAACAGTATTTCCGGGTGCGCGCCATCAAGCTGGCCGACGGCAAGTTCTTCGACGAGACCAGCGTGGCGCGCCGCGCGCAGGAAGTCGTGATCGACGAGGGCACGCGGCGTGCGCTGTTCGGCTCGCACACCGAGGCCATCGGGCAGGTGATCTTCCTGGGGTCGATGCCGGCGCGCGTGATCGGCGTGACGCAGAAGAAGGATACGGTTTTCGGCAGCAACGACTCGTTGAACGTATGGATTCCCTACACGACGGCGCTGTCGCGCGTGCTGGGACAGCAGCACCTGAAGAGCATCACGGTGCGGGTGAACGACGCCACGCCGCCGGCCGCGGCCGAACAGGCGATCGTTCGGATGCTGACGCGCCGGCACGTGGTGAAGGACTTTTTCGTGTTCAACACGGATGCGGTGCGCAAGACGATCGAGCGCACCACGGCCACCATGACGCTGCTGGTGTCCCTGATCGCGCTGATATCGCTGATGGTCGGCGGCATCGGCGTGATGAACATCATGCTGGTGTCGGTCACCGAGCGCACGCGCGAGATCGGGGTGCGCATGGCGGTGGGCGCGCGCCGCAGCGACATCATGCAGCAGTTCCTGATCGAGGCGGTGCTGGTCTGCCTGATCGGCGGCGCGGTGGGCATCCTGCTGTCGCTGGGCCTGGGCGTGCTGGTAAGCAAGGCGACGGGCGGCTCGTTCCAGATGATCTATTCCACGGCATCGATGGTGGCGGCATTCACGTGCTCGACGCTGATCGGTGTGATTTTTGGCTATCTGCCGGCGCGCAATGCGGCGCGACTGGATCCCGTCGAGGCGCTGGCCCGGGAATGAGAAAGATGAAAGCAGTTTTTCCTGTGTGCAAACCCCTCGTCCTGGCGCTGGTGCTGGCGCTGGGCGGATGCGGCGGCCTGCTGCGCACCGACTACGAACCGCCGGCCGTGAGCGTGCCTGCGGACTGGACGCACGCG
>DALZRX010000299.1:0-5459 GCA_032015805.1 Achromobacter sp. | reverse complement strand
GGCTGACCAGCAGTCCGCCGACCATGACCCAGCCCAGCGGCTGACGCAGTTCGGCGCCGGAGCCCGTTGCCAGCATCAGGGGCAGCGCGCCAAACAAGGCGGCTAGCGTCGTCATCAGGATGGGGCGCAGGCGCAGCAGCGCCGCCTCGCGGATGGCGGCCAGCGGGTCCAGCCCGCGCGTGCGCTCGGCCTCCAGCGCAAAGTCGACCATCATGATGCCGTTCTTCTTGACCAGCCCGATCAGGAGAATGATGCCGATGACGGCGATCAGGTCCAGCGGGCGGCCGGTGAGCAGCAATGCCAGCAGTGCGCCCACCGTGGCCGAGGGCAGGGTGGACAGGATCGTGATGGGGTGGATGGCGCTCTCGTACAGCATGCCCAGCACGAGGTACATGGTCACCACTGCGGCCAGCATCAGCCACAACGTATTGGACAGCGAAGCCTGGAAGGCAGACGCCGCGCCCTGCAGGCGCAGTTCGACGCTCTCGGGCATGCCGATCTCCTGCCGGGCCGCCTCGATGGCGGCGATGGCTTCGCCCAGCGATCCGCCGGGGGGCAGGTTGAAGGACAGGTTCACCGCCGGGAACTGCGACAGATGATTGACCGCCAGCACCGCCGCGCGCTCGCTGACCGTGGCCAGCGCGGACAGGGGAATGGCCTGCCCGCTTTCCGTCTGCAGGTGGATGCGTTCAAGGGCCTCGGGACTGGTCGCCATCGTGCGATCCACTTCCAGCACCACGCGGTACTGGTTGGACTGCGTGAACAGCGTGGCGACCTGGCGCTGGCCGAAGGCGTTGTACAGCGCCTGCGCCACGTCATCCATCGTGACGCCCAGCCGGGCGGCGGCATCGCGCGAGACTTCCAGATAGGCCTGGCGGCCGCCGCCCTGCAAGTCGGAGGACACGTCGGCCAGTTCGGGCGCCTGCGCCAGGCGCTGCATCAGCGCGGTGGTCCAGCGCGTGAGCAGCGCGCTGTCGGGCGAGGTCAGGCTGAACTGGTATTGGCCACGGCTGACGCGGTCTTCGATATTGAGTTCCTGCACGGGCTGCAGATAGAGCGAGATGCCATGCACCTCGCGGGCCCGCGCGTCCAGCCGCGCCATGATGTCCGCCAGCGGCGCGCTGCGCTCGTTCCAGGGCTTGAGGTTGATCAGCAGCCGTCCGGTGTTCAGCGTGGCATTCATGCCGTCGATGCCGATGAACGACGACAGGGAGGCAACGTCGGGGTCGGCCAAGAGGCTCTGGGCAACCGCCTGCTGGCGGCGCGACATGGCGTCGAACGAGGTGCTCTGCGACGACTGCGTCACCCCCTGCAGCACGCCGCCGTCCTGCGCCGGAAAGAATCCCTTGGGCACGGCGAGGTACAGCAGGCCGGTGAGCGCCACGGTCGCCAGCATCACCAGCAGCGTCAGCCGCTGGTGACGCAGGGTCACGTCCAGCCATCCGGCGTAGCGCACCTGCAGGCGGTCCAGCAGCCCGGGGGGTGACGGCTCGTGCGCCGGCAGCAGCCGTGCGCACATCATGGGCGTAAGGGTCAGCGATACGGCCAGCGAGATCAGGATGGCGACCGCCAGCGTGATGGCGAATTCGCGGAACAGCCGGCCCACCACGTCTTCCATGAAAAGCAGCGGGATCAGCACCGCGATCAGCGACAGCGTCAGGGAGACCAGCGTGAACCCGATCTGCCCCGCGCCCTTGAGCGCGGCCGCCATCGGGCTGTGGCCCTGTTCACGGTGGCGCGCAATGTTCTCCAGCATGACGATGGCGTCGTCCACGACGAAGCCTGCGCCGATCGTCAGCGCCATCAGCGTGAGGTTGTTGGTGGAAAAGCCGGCCAGGTACATGAAGCCGAATGTGCCGATCAGCGACAGCGGCACGGCCAGGCTGGGGATCAGCGTGGCCGGCAGGTTGCGCAGGAACAGGAAGGTCACCAGCACGACCAGCCCCACCGCGAACGCCAGTTCCCATTGCACGCCTCGCACCGATGCCCGGATGCTCTCGGTGCGGTCGGTAAGGATGCGCACCTGCACGGCGGCGGGCAGGCTGGCGGTCAGTTGCGGCAGCAGCGCCTTGACCTGGTCGGCCACGGCGATGACATTCGCGCCGGGCTGGCGCTGGATGTTCACGAGCACGGCGGGCTGCTTGTCCACCCACGCGGCCAGGTAGCGGTCCTCGGCGCCGTCTTCCACGGTCGCGATCTGGCCCAGCCGCACTGGCGCGCCGTTCTTCCAGGCGACGATCAGCTCGCGGTATTCCTGCGCGCTCTGGAGCTGGTCGTTGGCGTCCATGATGACGGACCGCACCGGTCCGTCGAAGCTGCCCTTGGGCTGATTGGAGTTGGCCTTGGCAATCGCTTCCTGCACATCCGAGAGCTGCAGGCCGCGCGCTGCCAGCGCCATCGGATTCACCTGTACGCGCATCGCGGGGCGCTGGCCGCCTGCCAAGCTGACCATGCCTACGCCGGATAACTGTGACAGCCGCTGCGTCATGCGCGTGTCCACCAGATCGTAGACCTTGGGCAGGGGCAGCGAGTCCGAGGTGACCGCCAGCGTCAGGATCGGCACGTCCGCCGGGTTGACCTTGCGGTACACGGGCGGGGTGGGCAGGTCGTTGGGCAGCAGGGAATCGCTGGCGCTGATGGCCGCCTGCACTTCCTGTTCCGCCACGCCCAGCGGCACGTCCAGGGCGAACTGCAGGGTGATGACCGAGATGCCGCTGCCGCTGGTGGAGGACATCTGCTTGAGGCCCGGTATCTGCCCGAAGCGGCGCTCCAGCGGCGCGGTGACCGCGCGCGCCGTCACATTGGGACTGGCGCCGGGATACTGCGTGGTTACCTGGATGATGGGGTAGTCGACCTGCGGCAACGCGGCGACGGGCAACAGGCGCCAGGCCAGGATGCCCGACAGCAGCAGGGCGATCATGAGGAAGGACGTGGCGACCGGGCGCAGGATGAAGGGGCGTGACAGGCTCATGCGGGTTCCTTGTCCTGGCCTTGCTGGTCGACGATCTGCACGTCGCGGCCATCGTGCAGGCGATCCACGCCTTCCACCACCACGCGCTCGTCCGGGGCCAGCCCCGCCAGCACCACGATGCGGCCTGCGTTCGCGGGTCCCAAGTCCAGCACGCGGCGGGTCGCGCGATTGTCGCTGCCGATGACAAAGACGAATGCGCCCTCGGAGCCGTACTGCACGGCGGCGCTGGGAATGGTCACGACATTGTCCTGCTGCACCACGGCCAGCCGGATGTTCACGAACTGGTTGGGAAACAGCGATTCGTCGGCATTGTCAAAGCGCGCGCGCAGCCGCACCGTGCCGCTAGCCGCCTGGATGCGATTGTCCAGCGCCTCGAGTGTGCCCTCGGCAAGGATGCGGCGCTCGTCGGCATCCCAGGCCTGGACGCGCAACACGGGCGTCCTGGCCTGCGCCTGGCGCAGGATATCCAGGCGGGTCTCCGAAATACTGAAAAGAGCCGAGATGGGCGCCATCTGCACCAGCGTGGTCAGTCCGTCGGCGTCTGCCGCCCGCACGTGGTTGCCGGCATCGATGCGCCGCAGCCCGACACGCCCGGCGTGCGGCGCGACGATGCGCGTGTGATCGAGCAGCCGGCGTGCGTCGGCGACCTGAGCCCGGTTCTTCTGACGCTGCGCGGTAAAGGCACGCACCTGGGCCTCGGCGGCATCGAGCTGCTGGCCGGCCACGGATTCCTGGCGTGCCAGCTTGCGGTATCGCCGCAGGTCCGCTTCGGCGTTATCCAGCAGCGCCTGCGTCTGCGCCAGTTCACCTTCGGCCGACGCCAGGGCGGCCTGGAACGGGCGCGGGTCGATCTCCGCGATCAACTGGCCTTGCGTCACGGCCTGACCCTCGGTGTAATGCAGCTTGACCAGCTCGCCATCGACCTGGCTGCGCAGGGTTACCTGCGCCAGCGGCGTGATGGTGCCCAACGCATGCAGGTCGCGCTGCAACGGACCGGTACGCGCGGCGGCGACGCTCACCGCGACGGGAAGCTTTCCGTAGTTGGGGGGAGGAGGAGCGGCCGGGCCTTTGTTGCCCGCCAGCCAGACCGCCGCACCGATCAGCAGGGCCAGCGCCAGGCCGGCCGCGATCAGGATCAGGCGTTTGCGTGAGGGGGTGGGGCCCGCAAGGGAGCGCAGGGACATCAGGGCTGCCAGGCGAGGGGATAGCGGACAGCCGAGATTCTATATTAATAATAATGATTAGCGTTATTGACGCCGATTTTCAAGAAGGGTTTGCGCGTATCGTTTAGAGTTGCGGCTGTTTTCAATACCCCGGTTTGCAACAGGAGTGGTTCCATGAGCGAAAAATCCCTCGAGAGCGCGCGCGAGTTGTGCGAGCGACTGCAGGAAAGACTGTCGGCCGAACGCGCCCGGCTGGCGCAGTGGAAGGCGATCGAGCCCGATTATCAGCGCAAGTACACCGAGGCGCTGCGCCCGCTCGAAGACAAGCTCAACGAGCTTCGCTACAAGCTGGTGCTGTGCTTTGACTACGCCAACAAGGAAATGGGCCTGTCCAAGGCCGAGCGCCAGTTCGTGTCCGAACTGGTCTCGGAGTTCTCGGAGGAGCTGCTGGTCCTGTCGGCCAAGACCGAACTGCCTGCGGGATGCGACATCGGACGGCTCAAGACGCTGTACAAGAAGCACCGCGGGGCTGACTATGACGCCAATCTTGCTGAACTGACGGCAAGCGCGGAGGAAGAATTGGCCGAGGCGCTGGACCTGGATGTCGCGGACCTGGACTCCTTGTTGCCCATGCAGTTGCTTCAGATCATCCAGGACCAGTACGACGACGAAGATGCGGAAGAATTGCTGGAGTACGCGCGTGTAGTCCGTCTTCCGACCGTGACGAACGCCGTCGCATGGCAAGCCTTGCAAGAGTCCGAACGTGAGCGTCAGGCGCAAACCGCGCAGGATCCCGCGCTCCGGGCCGACGTATCGGCTGCCGCTGACGTCCCCGACGATCGTCTGGATGAGACCAACGCGGTGCTCGCCGTCCAGCTCGACGATATCCTCAGCCAGTTGCAGTTTGCCGAGGAAGGCTTCAAGTTGCGCTACGAGCTTGATCCGTTTGCGACCTTCGATCCCGACACGGTGATCGAAGAGCTGGATGCCGACATCAAGGATGTCCAGGAATACATCCAGGAACTGGAGCACGAGGTGACGCAATTTTCGGACGAGTCGCTGCTGAAGGCGTGGCTGAAGGCAATGCGACGCGAAGTGGCCGCGATCGAACGCCGCGAAGACCGGTCTTGACGCGTTCAGAGTGACGCGGCTTCACGCGTAGCGGCGGTGTCTGACACCTTCTTCCGGTGTCGGGCACGGTCCGCGACGCACCGCCTACCCATGGCAAGCCTCAGCCCTTGGGCCGGGACACCGGCACCACCCGCATGACGGGCGCCGCCTGCTTGGCCGCGGCGTCCGCGCGCGGCCGGATCATCAGCGGGAAA
>DALZRX010000298.1:0-5459 GCA_032015805.1 Achromobacter sp. | reverse complement strand
CGCCAGCTTGTCCGGCCACGCCGTGGCGGCCAGCGCCGCCAGCGCCTGCGCGCGCATGCAATGCGCATCCTCTTGCTGCCCGCCCAAGGCAGTCTTGCTGCTTTCCATGTTGCCGTCGTTCCCGGGCGCCGCGCGGACGCCTCAAATCCCTATCGATGCCATGGCTTGCACGCCTGACGTTCCCGAAGACTTTATCATTCGCGGATGGATCCCCTGCGCCTCACCTTGGAAACCGATCTGTCCCGCATCGACGCCCGGCAATGGGACGCGCTGGCCGGGAATCAGCCCTTCTTGCGCCACGCCTTCCTGCTTGCCCTGCACGAGACCGGCTGCGCGTCGCGCCAGACGGGCTGGGCGCCGCATTTTCTGGCGTTGTGGCGTGACGACGCGCTGGCGGGTGCGGTCCCGCTCTATCTGAAATCGCATTCTCGCGGTGAGTACGTCTTCGACTATGCCTGGGCCGACGCCTTCCAGCGCCATGGCATGCGTTATTACCCCAAGCTGTTGTCGGCCATTCCGTTCACGCCGGTCACGGGGCCCAGGCTGCTGGCCGCCAATGAGCAAGACCGCGCGACGCTGGTGCGCGGGCTGGTGGCGTTCGCCGAAGAGGTCAACGTGTCGTCGTTGCACCTGCTGTTTCCCATCGACGCCGACATGCGCGCGCTGCGGGAGGCGGGCTTCATGATCCGCGAGAGCGTGCAGTTTCATTGGACCAATGCGGGCTACGCGGACTTCGACGCGTTCCTGGCCGCCATGAGCCACGACAAGCGCAAGAAGATCCGCCAGGACCGCAAGAAGGTCGCGGCGGCGGGTCTGACGTTCCGCTGGCTGCGCGGCAACGACATCGGTGCGGAGGAGCTGGAATTCTTCTATGGCTGTTATTGCCGCACCTACTTCGACCACGGCAATCCGCCCTACCTGAGCCGCGAGTTCTTTGAACGCGCGCATCGCGATCAGCCCGATGCCTTCGTGTTGATCCTGGCCGAACGCGACGGCGTGCCGGTCGCGTCCGCGCTGAACCTGGCGGGTGGCGACGCGCTATATGGCCGCTACTGGGGCGCGACGGAGTACGTGCCGGGACTGCACTTCGAGACGTGCTACATGCAGGCCATCGCCTATTGCATCGCGCAGGGCATTTCGCGCTTCGAGGGCGGCGCGCAGGGCGAGCACAAGATGGCGCGCGGACTGCTGCCCACGCCGACCTGGTCCGCGCATTGGGTGGCGCATCCGGGATTTGCCGAGGCGATCCAGAACTTCCTGGACGAGGAGACGGCGGCCGTGACCGATTACCTGGGCGAACTGGAATCGCATACGCCATTCAAGGGCGCATGACGCAGCCTCGCGCGGCGCAACCACCGTGTCAGAGAAAGCGGTCCAGCAGCTTGCGGCTGTGCTTGTCCAGCGACTGGATATCCCGAACGAGATAAAAGATGCCGTGGTTGTCGGCAATGAGCAGCGTCTGCGCCGACAGGCGGCGGATGTCTTCTTCGCCGCGCAGCGTGAACGACGTCGGGCCGCGGTCGGTTTCCACCTTCCAGACGCTGGGCGTGGCGTACGTCGACACGCTGGACAGCTTGCGGATCTCGGGCATGAACTCGCGGCTGGCGAGTTCTTCTTCGATCAGGGCGCGTGGCTCGGCCGGCACGTCGGACAGGTGTTCGATCCACAGCAGCTCGTGCCCGTCGCTGGTCACCAGTGACAGCCCGCGGCCGGCCTCGCTGATCGGAAAGGCGCGCACCGGAATGACGCCTTCGTGCGATTCGCCATCGGCGGACTGGAACTCCAGGCGCCCGAAGGCGTTGCGGCGCAATTGAAAGAACGGCAAGGTCATGACGAGATTTCCGTTTCCGCGTCAGGCCACGGCGGCCATGTCTTCGCTGCCCGACGCCTGCGCGTCGGCTTCGGCCTGGCGCGCCTGCGCCTGGTAGAGGCGATAGTAGGCGCCCTCGCGAGCCATCAATTCTTCGTGCGGTCCCTGCTCGACGATCTGTCCGCGATCCAGGACAACCAGCCGGTCGGCCTTGCGCAGCGTGCTCAGGCGGTGCGCGATCGCAATCGTGGTGCGGCCGCGCACCAGGTTGTCCAGCGCCTTCTGGATTTCCTTTTCGGTCGTGGTGTCCACCGACGAGGTCGCTTCGTCCAGAATCAGGATGCGCGGATCGATCAACAGGGCGCGCGCGATCGAGATGCGCTGGCGTTCGCCGCCGGACAGCGCCTGGCCGCGCTCGCCCACGAGCGAGTCGTAGCCGTGCGGCAAGCGCAGGATGAATTCGTGCGCGTGTGCGGCGCGCGCCGCGGCCACGATTTCGTCGCGGGTGGCTTCGGGCCGGCCGTAGGCGATGTTCTCGGCGATGGTCCCGAAGAAGAGGAACGGTTCCTGCAGCACCAGCCCGATGTTGCGGCGGTAGTCGGCCACGCGAACGGAACGGATGTCGGCGCCATCGACCAGCACAGCGCCTTCAGAGACGTCGTAGAAGCGGCAGATCAGGTTGATCAGCGTGCTCTTGCCCGAGCCGCTGTGGCCCACCAGACCGATCATCTCGCCCGGTGCGATGGTGAGGTTCAGCCCGCGGATCACCTGGCGGTTGCCGTACCGAAAGCCCACGTCGCGCAGCTCGATGCGGCCGTTGATGTGCGGCAACTTGGCGGGATTCTGCGGTTCCGGCACGCTGGACACATGATCCAGGATGTCGAAGATGCGCTTGGCGCCGGCAGCGGCCTTCTGCGTGACCGACACAATGCGGCTCATGGAATCCAGGCGCATGTAGAACCGCCCGATATACGCCAGGAATGCGGCCAGCACGCCCACCGTGATCTGCTTTTGCGACACCTGCCAGATGCCGAAGATCCACACCACCAGCAGGCCCACTTCAGTCAGCAACGTGACCGTCGGCGAGAACAGCGACCAGGTCGTATTGACCCGATCATTGACTTCCAGGTTGCGGTTGTTGGCTTCGCGGAACCGCGCGACCTCGCGCTTTTCCTGCGCGAACGCCTTGACCACGCGGATGCCGGGGATGGTGTCGGCCAGCACGTTCGTGATCTCGGACCAGATGCGGTCGACCTTTTCGAAGCCATGCCGCAAGCGGTCGCGTACGGCATGGATCATCCAGATGATGAACGGCAGCGGCACCAGCGTGACGAGCGCAAGCCACGGATTGATGGTGATCAGGATGACCGCCGTCATGGCGATCATCAGTATGTCGGTGGCGAAGTCCAGGAGGTGCAGCGACAGGAATACGCAGATGCGGTCGGTCTCGCTGCCAATGCGCGAAATCAGATCGCCGGTGCGCTTTCCGCCAAAGTATTCAAGCGACAGTTGCTGCAAATGCGCGTAGGTGGTGGTTCTCAGGTCGGCACCGATACGTTCGCTGACCCAGGCCAGGATGTATGTCCGCGCCCAGCCTAAACCCCACGCCAGGATGGCCGACCCCAGGAGGCCGCCCAGATACAGGCGAACCAGGCTGTAGTCGATGGGCGCGCCATTCTGGAACGGGATCAGCACGTCGTCCATCAACGGCATCGTCAGGTACGGCGGCACCAGCGTGGCGGCCGTACCCAGCAGCGTCAACAGAAAACCGGCAAACAGCGGGCCGCGGTATGGCCGCGCAAAACGCCATAATCTCAGCAGCGCCCAGGTGGTCGACGGCGCGGCCTGCTCTTGATTGCAGGTCGGGCATTCTTCCTCGCCCGCCGGAATGACGTTATTACAGATGGTGCATGTGCGTTCCGCCAACTCTTCGGGCGGTTCGCCGGAAAGCCGGATGGACTGCTGCGTCTCGAACTGCGCCAGCAGGCGCAGCGCCGCCGGATTGCAAGCCAGCGTGAAACGCCAGGCCCCCAGGCGCCCGGCATCCTCGTGCAGTTCGAGCACGGCGGCGCCAGCGTGGTCGCTGAGGGATAGTTTCAATTGAGGGCCGTATGGCCAGGATTCCCAACCGGAGTCGTCGGGAAGGCGGGCGATCAGCCGTTTATCGGTCACGGCGACCAGGCCCGGCTGAAACTTCAAACGCTGATCGAGGTCTATTTCAACCCAGGCCAGAAGGGTTTCGTCATCCGCCAATTCGGTGCGGATTTCATCCCGCCAGCGGGCAGGAAATGCGTCGGCAAGGCCGGAAAGCAGGTGTGGTTTTTTCATTGGAACGCATACCGGGCCAGGACTCTGCCCTACTAGGCGGCAACCGGTTTGACGCCGTCGGCGGCAAACGTGTCCCTTCCTTACAACACAACGAGTTCACGCCTTGAAGGCGTCGTATAGTATCAGCCGATTTTTCTAATTAGGAATATCTGGGATCCCCCACTCGTTGGCATTATTCTTAAGGCGCAACCCCAATAAAATCGCGGTCTTGCATAGGGGCGTCCGCGCGTGCCAACCTGCTTCTCGAGCAAATTAAAACATGAAAAAGAAAGACATTGAATTTATCGATGTCGTGGCTTTGCGCGGCCCGAACATTTGGACGTATCGCCCGGTCCTTGAAGCATGGGTGGATATCGGCGAATTGGAGGACTACCCCTCCAACACGATTCCCGGATTCTATGAGCGCCTGACTGAATGGCTGCCAACCCTTATCGAACACCGGTGCAGTCCCGGCGTGCGCGGCGGCTTTCTGGCCCGTCTGAAGGAAGGCACCTGGCCCGGCCATATTCTTGAGCATGTCACGCTTGAACTGCAGAACCTGGCCGGCCTGCGCGGCGGTTTCGGCAAGGCGCGCGAAACCTCGACGCGCGGCGTCTACAAGGTTGTCGTGCGCGCCTGGCAGGAACAGGTCACCCGCACCGCGCTGAACGAAGCGCGCGACCTCGTCATGGCCGCCATCGAGGACCGGCCGTTCGACGTGCCCGCCACCGTCGCCAAGCTGCGCAGCCTGGTCGACCGCCACTGCCTCGGTCCCAGCACGGCCTGCATCGTGGACGCGGCAGATGACCGCGACATTCCCTACATCCGCCTTTTTGAGGGCAACCTCGTCCAGTTCGGCTACGGCTCCGCGCAGCGCCGCATCTGGACGGCCGAGACCGATCGCACGAGCGCCATCGCCGAAGGCATTTCGCGCGACAAGGACCTGACCAAGGAACTGCTGTCGACCTGCGGCGTGCCGGTGCCCGAAGGGCGCCTGGTCGAAAGCGAGCAAGACGCCTGGGACGCCGCCGAGGACATCGGCCTGCCCGTGGTCGTCAAGCCCTATGACGGCAACCATGGTCGCGGCGTCTTCACCAACCTCACCACGCGCGAGGAAGTGGTCTCCGCCTACCGCGTTGCCGTGGACGAAGGCAGTGGCGTGATCGTCGAACGCTTCGTGCTGGGCAACGAACACCGTCTGCTGGTGGTGGGCAACCGCATGGTCGCCGCCGCCGCGGGCGAACCGGCCTGGGTGACGGGCGACGGCACGTCCACCATCACCGAGCTCATCGACAGCCAGATCAACACCGACCCGCGCCGCGGCCGCACCGAAAACCATCCG
>DALZRX010000297.1:0-5466 GCA_032015805.1 Achromobacter sp. | reverse complement strand
CGGCGGCCAGGTCGCCGAATGACAGGCGGCGCCCGGTGGGTGGGTGCAGCACCTCGTGCTGTTCGGCCTTGACTTCGCCGACGGGCACGGACCATCGCGCTGCCGCGGCGGCTTCGAGCATCTGCCGGGCCGCCGCGCCCACGCGCCGCATCGGCATCAGGAAGTGGCGCATGCTGCGCGAGCCATCCACGTTCTGGTTGCCGTAGCGCGCTTCGTCGGCGGGCGCCTGGATGACCTTCACGCGGTCCCAACGCGCTTCCATTTCGTCGGCCACCACCATGGGCAGACTGGTCCGCACGCCGGTGCCCATCTCTGCGCGGTGCGCCACGATGGTGACGGTGCCATCGGCGGCAATGCTGACAAAGACGAGCGGATCGTCCACGGTGCCGCCGGGCATGCCGTCCGCGCCGTATTTGTTGGCGGCGGCGTCAGCGGCCACCGCGGCCGTGATCCATCCCTTTGCCGTGACGGCCAGGGTGAGCGCGCCCAGGCTGCCTTGCAGGAAGGTCCGGCGGGAAAGAAGGGCGGCGGTCATTGCTGGGTTCCTTGCGCGAGGCGGGTGGCCGCCTGCTGGATGGCGGCCAGGATGCGGGGATACGTGCCGCAGCGGCAGATGTTGCCGCTCATGGCGTCCGCGATCTCCTGTTCGGTCGGTTGCGGGGTGGCTTTCAGGAGGCTCACCGCCGTCATGATCTGGCCTGCCTGGCAGTAGCCGCATTGCGCGACGTTGTTGGTGAGCCAGGCTTCCTGTACGGCACGGCCGACGCGGTCGGCTTCCATGCCCTCGATGGTCGAGATCTGGCGGCCTGCGGCCACGGATACCGGCGTCAGACAGGAGCGGACGGGCGTGCCGTCGATATGCACGGTACAGGCGCCACACAGCGCCATGCCACAGCCGAACTTGGTGCCGGTCATGCCCAGCTCGTCTCGCAGAACCCATAGGATGGGCATTTCGTCTGGAACGTTGACGTCCTTGGCGAGGCCGTTGATCTGTAGTTGTGTCATGAAGAAGTCCTGGGGGAGGGCACGACAAGCTTGCCTTGCCTCGGGTGGCGGGATCAATTCTTAAGTCCGGAATTTTGCACAAAAAATCCCGGAAATATTCATTAGCGTGGCTAATAAGCTTGTTAAGGGCTGGTTATCCCAAGTCAGGATGGCCAGCCCCGCCAAGCACTGGACCCGCGCTTACCCCCCGGCCTTGGCCTTCAATTGCCGACCCAGCGCGTCCGCTGCGCGGCGCGCCATCTGGGGATCAACCTGCGATTCCAGCACGCCCGCAAGCTGGCGCAGTTGCACCGCCGTCAGGCCGACGTTCATGCTGATCCGCATGTGAGCCTGCAATTGCGAGTCCACGCCCGGCAGCGCGGCCAGCATGCTCACCGTGGCGATCTCGCGGCTTTGCCAATCCAGGTTGTCGCGTTCAAAGATGTCGCCGAACAGGTGAGTGCGCAGGTATTCGTTGGTCACGGGGGCAAAGTCGAACAAGGGACCTTGGACCGGCGCGCCGGACAGCTTCGTCTGATTGGCCGTGCCGGCGGCCAGCAAGGCGTCCCCCTGCGGGATCGGGCGGCTGGGCTCGGCGCCGGGCGCATCCTGGATGCCGCGTTGCTTGCGTGCTTGCACCACCTTCATCAATTCGCTCAGCGCATTGAGGCTGCGCGGAAAGCCGGCATAGGCATAGAGCTGGACCAGGACCTCCTTTGCGTCGCTGACCGTCATGCCGGCATCCAGGCCTTGCTCGAGTGCGGTGTTGAGCCTGGCGATGTCGCCGGCCGCCGCAAACGCGGCAATGGGCACGATCGCCGCCTGGCGGGCGGAAAGAGATGCCGATGCATCCGGCGCGGGCTGTGATGTGTCTGTCACTGCTGGATTTCCTTGCGCGTGGGCGGGTTGGGCAAACGCCATGACCAGGCCCACGGACGCGGCCAGCGCGCCGGCGCGAAACGGCGACATGCGCTGGTCAGCGCGCGTTGTATTGTTCATCGCTGACCTTTTCCATCCAGTTGACGTTCTTGCCATCGACCGACGGGGTGACCGCCAGGTGCGTCATCGCGGTACCGGGCGCCGCGCCGTGCCAGTGCTTGACGCCGGGCGGGCAGTGGATCACGTCTCCGGGGCGGATCACCTGCACAGGCTTGTCCCATTCCTGGGTCAGGCCGACGCCCGAGGTCACCACGAGCCGCTGGCCCGCAGGGTGTGTGTGCCACGCGGAGCGCGCGCCGGGTTCAAAGGTGACCAGGGAGCCTGACGCGGTGACGTCTTTGTCGGTTTTCCAGACGGGATCGATGCGGACGCGGCCGGTAAAGTAATCGGCCGGGCCGGACACGGATGCCTGTTCGCCTGCGCGTGTGATCTGCTGGCCTGCCGCCGGAGCGGTGGGCTGGGGATCCGCGGCATGCGCCGCCGCCGATTGGACGAGCGCGGCGCATACCGCGATTTTGCTTACCTGTTTCTTCATGCTTTTTTGCCTTGGGTTTATTGGGCGGCGCCGCGGCATGCCGCGCGCCATGCCGGGTTTGGCAGGGCGCCGACCCGCTATCGACGCCCACCCACCGCACTGTATGATCGGGCGGATTAGATGAGAAGATCGCAAAATCCGTATTCCCTGGTGCAATAAATTCACCAATGCCTAAAGAGAACCTCAACGACCTGCACGCCTTCGTGGCCGTCGCACAGACGCGCAGCTTTACCCGCGCGGCGGCGCAACTGGGTTTGTCGCGATCGGCGCTGAGTCACGCGATGCTGGCGCTGGAGGCGCGGCTGGGCGTACGCCTGCTGACGCGCACGACGCGCAGCGTGTCGCCCACCGAGGCAGGCGCGCGCCTGCTGGACGTGTTGAGTCCCCGGCTGAGCGAAATACAGCAGGAGCTGGAATCGCTGTCGGCGATGCGTGACAAGCCCGCAGGCACGGTGCGCATCACCGCGCATGACCACGCCATCGTGACGGCCCTGTGGCCGCGTCTGCTGCCGCTGCTGCGCCAGTACCCCGACATCCAGATCGAGTTCAGCGTCGATTACGCGATGACCGACATCGCCGCGCAGCGGTTTGACGCCGGTGTCCGCGTGGGAAACCGCGTGGACAAGGACATGATCGCGGTGCGTATCGCGCCCGAATTGCGCATGGCGGTCGCCGGGTCACCTGGCTACCTGGCCGGCAGAACGCTGCCTGCCACGCCGCAGGAATTGACTGAGCACTGTTGCGTCAACCTGAGGCTGCCGACGCACGGGGGGCTGTACGCCTGGGACTTCGAGAAGGACGGACGCGCGATGAGCGTGCGCGTGAGCGGACAGACGGTGTTCAACAACACGTTCTTGATGCTGCAGGCGGCGCTCGATGGCATGGGCCTGGCCTATGTTCCCTACGACCTGGTTCAGCCGCATATCGAAGCGGGCCGGCTCGCGCCCGTGCTGCAGGATTGGTGGCCGGTGTATCCCGGCTATCACCTTTACTACGCCAACCGGCGGCAGATCTCGCCCGCGTTGGCGCTGGTCATCGAGGCGCTGCGGTATCGTCCGGACGCCAGGGAAGCGGGCGAATCCGAACGGGCCTGACGCGCCGGCCCGAGGGTGTACAGGCCCCGCTAGGTTGCGTCCGCCCGGTAAAGCACGCCGCGCATCTCGGCCGACGCGCCCAACCGCTGCGATAGCTCGTCGGCGCGTTCGAGGATCATGGCCTCGAACGACACCGCATCCACGGTCTTCAGCCGCGCCGACGGTCCGGCAACGGTCAGCGCGCCGACAAAGCGGTCTTCTTGTCCGATCACCGGCACCGACCAGGACGACGTGTACGGATCGCGCGCGCCGCAGGAAAAGATCGGCAGGCGCGTCTGACCGCGCCGCGCGCCTTGCGCCCAAATTGCGAAGACCTGGCCCGTGGA
Organism: Achromobacter sp.; assembly: GCA_032015805.1. GTDB lineage: Bacteria > Pseudomonadota > Gammaproteobacteria > Burkholderiales > Burkholderiaceae_B > Achromobacter. The sequence continues at coordinate 1,588 of DALZRX010000297.1, read as the reverse complement.
TGATTTGTCGGGCGGCATCACGCTGCCGGCGATGACCTGGCTGTGCAGGCCTTCGTGCGGCTGGTGGCGAAAGAGGCACAGGCGCTCGCCAGGTTCACCGCCTTCCACGTAGTACGCCGCGCTTTCGCCTGTATCGGCGGACAGCCGCTCCAGCACCGGCATGACGACGGCTTCCAGATCGAATCCGCGCTCGTACACGCGCGCCAGAAACAGCACTCGCGGGCCCAAGCCATAGCGGCCGTCCGGCTCGCGCATGACGTAGCCGCACCGGGCCAGCGAATTGAGCAATCGAAATATGGTCGTCTTGTGCAAGGGCAGGCGGGCTGCGAAATCGGCCAGCGAAAGATGCTCCGAACCCGGCCGAAAACAATCCAGCACGCTGAGCGCGCGTTCCACCGCCACGACACCATCATTACTCATTGATGCTCCAAAAACGCCTATACAAAGGGCTCATTGTACGTACTACAACGACGTTTCAGAAATTTAAAATAGCGTCATCTGTTGATTCGGGAGTCTGAGATGTCGAGTTCGATGCTGGTGGTGACCGCCCACGTGGGCGATTTTGTCTGGCGCTGCGGCGGCGCAATGGCGCTGCATGCGCAGCGCGGGGTGGATGTGCATCTGATCTGCCTGAGCTATGGCGAAAACGGAGAGTCCAACGCGGCCTGGAAGGGCGACACCCAGCGCGACGCCGTGAAGGCGCAGCGCCATGCCGAAGCCGAAGCGGCGGCCACCATCCTGGGCGTCAGCTCGCTTGATTTCCATGATCTGGGTGATTACCCGTTGCCCGACTCGCCGGACTCGGTGCGTCGTATCGCTGAAACCATGCGTCGCATCAGGCCGTCGGTGGTCCTGACCCATCCCGAGCACGACCCCTCCAACCTGGATCACTGTCGCACGTTCGAAATGGCCCTGCGCGCCCGCATGCAGGCGATGGCGCCGGGGCATGGCGCCGACTTCGTGGTGCCGCCGCAGGTGCTTTGCTTCGAGCCGCATCAGACCGAACTGTGCGGCTTCAAGCCCAACGTGCTGCTGGACATCACGGAGGTGTGGGAGCGCAAGTGGCAGGCGATGCAGGCCATGCCGACGCAAAGCAATCTTTGGGCGTACTACGAGCGTGTGGCGCTGCAGCGCGGTGCGCAGGCGGGCCGCCGCGGCAAGACGGCGGGCACGCGTTATGGCGAGGCCTACCAAGGCATATTCCCGGCTGTCGTCTCGGCCTTGATGGAGTAGGCGATGAGCGACATCCATGAGGCTGGCCTGACCAGCACCTTGCTGGCCGATGCGGGCGCCCGCTATCTGCGTGCCGCAATCAAGCCGCTCCGCGCCGGATGGACGGTGCGCGGCCGCGCGCTGACGGTCTCGGTCCCGGCCGGCGACAACCTGGCGATTCATGCGGCGCTAGCCGTCGCGCAACCCGGCGACGTGCTGGTGGTCGATGCGCAGGGCTACACCGAGCGCGCGGTGATGGGCGGAATCATGTGCGCACAGGCCGCCGCGACCGGCATTGCCGGCGTGGTGATCGACGGCGCAATGCGCGACGCGGCGGAACTGCGCCAGGGCCTGCTACCGGTCTTCGCGGCAGCGG
>DALZRX010000296.1:0-5487 GCA_032015805.1 Achromobacter sp. | reverse complement strand
GATGGGCGCGACCGCCCTGCGCACGCCGACCCGTCCGGGGCAGGCGCTGGATCCGGTCGCGATCGAAGCGGCGTTGCGCGCCGACTCGGCACACCGCATTGCCGCCGTGTTTGCCGTGCACACCGATACGGCCAGCGGCGTGACCAGCGATATCGCGGCCGTGCGACGGGCGATGGACGCCAGCGGCCATCCTGCGCTGCTGGTGGCCGATGTGATTGCGTCCTTGGGCGCCACGCCGTTCCGCATGGACGAGTGGGGCGTCAACGTGGCGATCGGCGCGTCGCAGAAGGCGCTGATGGGACCGCCGGGGCTGTCCTTCACCGCCGTCGACGCGCGCGCGATGCAGGCGGCGCAGACCAATCCGACGCCGCGCGCCTATTGGGACTGGGCCAAGCGCAAGAGCGATCTGCTCTACCGCAAGTTCTGCGGCACGCCGCCGCAGAGTTTGCTGGCGGGCATGCGGGCTGCGCTGGATCTGATTGCCGCCGAAGGCGAGGAGGCCGTGTTCGCCCGGCACCGGCGCGTGGCGAACGCGGTGCATGCGGCGGTGAACGCGTGGTCGCACGGCGGCGCGGTGAAGCTGTTCGTTGAAGACCCGGCGGCGCGCGCGGTGTCGATCACCACCATTTCGGTGGCCGACGGCGTGGACGTCGAGGCGATGCGAACCGTTGCGCGCGAACGCTTCCACGTTGCGGTGGCGGGCGGGCTTGGGCCGCTTGCAGGCAGGATGTTCCGCATCGGCCACCTGGGCGACGTGCACCCCGCCATGATCCTGGGCGCACTGGGCGGGGTGGAGGCCGCGCTGCGGGCGAGCGCCATTCCCGTGGGCGACGGGGCGCTGCAGGAGGCAGTGAAGGCGCTGCACGACTGAAACTGTTTTCTGGGGCGGCCCGGACGCGGCCGCCATTTCTTCTTCACCTTGAATCGGGATAAGACGATGAGACAACGTGGCTTTGCGGCGGCCGCCCTGGCCGTCCTCGCGGTGGCGGTTCCCCTTTGCCCGGCCCAGGCCGAGCCGGTCAATGCCAAGGTGGTCATGCACGCGCCGCTGCGTGTGCTGGACCCCGTGCTGACCAATGCGTACATCACGCGCAACCACGGCTACATGGTGTACGACACGCTGTTTTCGCTGGACGCGGCGTCACGCCCGCAGCCGCAGATGGTGGATTCGTGGACGGTGTCGCCCGACCAGCTGACCTACGTCTTCACGCTGCGGCCAGGCCTGAAGTTCCACGACGACGCGCCCGTCACCGGGGAAGACGTGGTGGCGTCGCTCAAGCGCTGGGCCCAGCGCGATCCCATCGGCTCGCGCTTGTCCGCCGTTACCCAAAGCATGGACAGTCCGTCCGCCGACACCTTCCGCATCGTGCTCACCAAGCCCTACGGGCTGCTGCTGGACGCACTGGCCAAGCCCGGCTCTCCGGTTCCGTTCATCATGCCCCGGCGCATCGCGGCGACGCCGCCGTCCGAAGCCATCAAGGAAACGGTCGGCTCCGGACCGTACAAGTTCGTGCAGGCCGAGTTCCAGGCGGGCGTGAAGGCCGCGTATGTGAAGAATGCGGACTACGTGCCGCGCAAGGAGCCGGCCAGCCGCTTTGCCGGCGGCAAGGTCGCGATGTTCGACCGCATCGACGTCGTCAACGTGCCGGACCCGCAGACCGCGGTGAACGCGCTGCGCCAGGGCGAAATCGACTTCGTCGAGAACGTGGCGCCCGACCTGCTGCCGCAACTGGAGGGCGTGAAGACCGTGACGGTGCAAAGCTATGGCGACGCGTCGGAAACCTACACCCTGCGCATGAACTGGAAGCAGCCGCCGCTGGACAACGTAAAGGTGCGCCGCGCCGTGCTGGCCGCGCTGTACCAGGCCGACTACCTGGATGCGTCGCTGGGCGATCCCGCCTATTACAAGCTGTGCGGCGCGATGCTGAGTTGCATCTCCGCCTACCAGACCGAAGCCGGCGCCACGCAGACCAAACCCGCCAATCTGGCGCAGGCGCGGGCGTTGCTGAAGGACAGCGGCTATGCCGGCGAGAAGATCGTCGTCCTGCATCCGACCGACGTGCGCAGCCTGTCCACGCTGGCGCCCGTCACCGCGCAGGCGCTGCGCAGCATCGGCATGAACGTGGAAGTGCAGTCGATGGACTGGGCCACGCTGCTGTCGCGGCGCAGCAAGGATGCGCCGCTGGCCGACGGCGGCTGGAGCATCTTCCATTCCAGCCTGACCAGCATGGACCTGCTGAACCCCATCGTGAACGCCAATCTGGATGGGCGCGGCGAGGGCGGTTATCCGGGCTGGACCAAAGACGACACCGTCCAGCGCCTGCGCGCCGAGTTCGAGTCGGTGACCGGATTGGACGCGCAAAAGCGCGTGGCCGCCGAGATCCAGCAGCGCGCCTATGAACAGGTGATGTTCGTGCCGCTGGGCGGCTACTCGGAGTTCAAGGCGTACGACAAGAAGTTTGACGGCATGGTGGCTGCGCCGTTGCCGTTGTTCTGGCGCGGTAAATAGGGGGGATGCCAGAGGGGCAGGGCGGCGGGCCGGAATCCGGGACAGGCCAGTCCGGAAAGCGGATTCAGGACAGCCCAACCTTGCCGCTCAACCCCCGCGCCGCCGTCAGCAGCAGCGGCGAATAGCGCCGCGCGAACTCCGCCGGGCTTGCCCATTCGGACACCAGCCCCGCGATCTGGATGGCCGCCACCGGCCGGTGGCGATGATCCAGGATGGCGGCGGCCAGGTTCAGTTCGCCCAGCATGCTTTCCTCGATGGCCGTGGCGTAGCCGTCCTGTCGCGCCTGCTGGACCAGGCCCCGGATGCGGTCAGGGTTGTTGTCGGTCTTGGGTGTGGTGGGAATGGTGGCAAGCGGCATGTCCTTGGACCGCGCAAGGATGTCTTCGACTTCCTCCTCGGGCAGGTGGGACATGATGGCCCGGCCGCCGGCCGTCTGCACCATCGGCAACGCGCGGCCGGCCAGCGTGCTGCTGAAGGTCTGGCGCTTGGTCTGGCGGCGCAGCGCAAAAATGATGTACAGGTCGTCGAACAGGCTCAGTTCCACGCGTTCATTGGTTTCGCGCTGCATTTCGGCGATCAGCGGCGTGGCGCGTTCAAGCAGCGGTACGCTGCGCATGTAGTCGAAGCTGCGCTGCAGGATCTTCTTGCCCGGCGTATAGCCCTTGCCGCCGGCGCCGCGTTCCAGATACCCCAGCGTGACCAGCGTGTGCGTCATGCGCTGCGTGGTGCTGCGGTCAAAACCCGTGATTTCCATGAGTTCGTTCATGCTCATGGTGGACGGGCGTTGGGCAAAGGCTTCCAGCAGTTCGAAGCCTTTGGCCAGGGATTGCACGAAAAGAGGGTCGGGACGGCTCATAAGGAATCGCTCGTAGGGTGGCGGTGGGCGTCCGCGACGGGTGAAGGTTCAGGGATTTTATAAAGATTCCTAGGTATTTCCTAGAGATACTTGAGTGCTGGAAGAGCGGCAGCGGCCTCCGCAAGGCAGGACCGATGGGCTTGACTTAGAATGGCCGCACATCAGCGGTCATTTCGAGGTACCTATGTCGGTCGCATCCGATATCAAACTACGCCCGCTCGAACGCGGCGACCTGCACTTCGTGCACAAGATCAACAATAACGATGTCATCATGCGCTATTGGTTCGAAGAGCCTTACGAGGCCTATGACGAACTCGCCGCCCTGTATGACCGCCACCTTCACGACCAGAACGAGCGCCGCTTCATCATCGAGCACGATACCGGGCAGCCAGCGGGGCTGGTCGAGTTGGTGGAGATCGACTACATCCACCGCCGGGCGGAATTCCAGATCATCATCGCGCCCAGCTATCAGGGGCGAGGCTATGCCAAGGCCGCGACGCGCATCGCGGTCGGCTACGCGTTCCGCGTGCTGAATCTGCACAAGGTGTATCTGGTGGTCGACAAGGACAATACCGCTGCGGTCCACATCTACGAGCGCTGCGGTTTTCAGATCGAGGGCGTGCTGAAAGAAGAGTTCTTTTCCAACGGCGCGTACCGCGATGCCTATCGGATGGCGCTGTTGCAGCATGACCATCTGCGCGACGTGGGGCCGGGCGCGCCGGACGCGCCCGTGCTGCGGGACTGGCCGCAGGAAGAGCAGGCGGGCTAGCGCCGCCTGCAAGGGCAAATGGCCGCGGCATCACGCGCCGCGACCATCGCCGAAAGATCGCGCCGCCCCGCGCTTCATGCGCGGGGCGGCGTTTTACATCAGGGCTTGAAGAACGCCGTCGGCGTCATCAGGCGGTTTTCCTGGCTGATCAGGTAGCCGGCCTCGGCGCTTTTCGTCAGGTAGGTCGCCCAGGCCGGATCCTTCTGCAGCGCCTGGCGCTTGGCTTCGCGGTCGGCGGCGCTGTCATAGACCCAGATGTGCATGTAGGTATTGACGTTGCCCGTCTCGGTCTGCATGTAGGCGAGCGGCTTGCCCAGGTGGCGGCTCTGCACTTCGTAGCCATGGTCGGCGTAGAGCGCCAGGTGTTTCTTGATGGTGCCGGCGCGGCATGTGTAGGTACGTACGTCGTAAAGCATGATGCATCCTCGATAGATGTTGCGAAAAACGTGTCACTCGGCCGTGGCGCCGGATTGCTTGACCAGCTCGCTCCAGCGTTCCACTTCCGTGTTCACATATTTTTGAAAGGCGGTGTGGCCGTCGCCCACGGGGTCGGCGCCCAATCCCTTGAGCTTGTCCTGCACGGCCGGGTCGGCGACGCCGTCGGTGATGGCCTTGGACAGCTTTTCGACGACGGGCGAAGGCGTTGCCGCCGGGACGAACAGGCCGAACCACGAACGCGCATTCATGGCCTTGTAGGGCGTCTCGGAGAACGCGGGCACGTCGGGCAGCGCCGCGTGGCGTTGCGTGCCCGTGACGGCGATGGGCGTGAGGCGGCCAGCCTGCACCTGAGACAGCACTTCGGGCAGGTTGGCGAACATGATCTGGACCTGACCGCCCATGACGTCGTTAAGCGCCTGGGCGCCGCCCTTGTAGGGCACGTGCGTCATCTGCGCGCCGGCCAGCGAATTGAATTGCGCGCCGGCCAGGTGCGACGCCGTGCCGGTGCCGCCGGAGGCATAGTTCACCCGGTTGCCGTTGGACTTGACGTAGGCCGCCAGTTCCTGCGGGGTCTTGGCCGGCACCGAGGGGTTCACCACCAGCAGCAGGGGCACCGACGCCAGATTCGAGAGGCCGGCGAAGTCGCGCGTCAGGTTGTAGTCGAGCTTGTGATAGAGCGTGGCGTTGATGGCGTGGCTGGACGTGGCCATCAGCAGCGTGTAGCCGTCGGGTTCGGCGCGCGCGGCCATGACGGCGCCGATGTTGCCGTTAGCGCCCGCCTTGTTCTCCACCACGACGGGCTGGCCGAGCCGGGTGGACATGGCCTGCGCCACGGTGCGTGCGATCACGTCGGTGGCGCCGCCGGCCGCGAAGGGCACGATGATGCGCAGGGGGCGCTCGGGGAAATCGGCCGCG
>DALZRX010000295.1:0-5489 GCA_032015805.1 Achromobacter sp. | reverse complement strand
CCAGCAGCACGGTGTCCACACCCAGGTTGGCGGCCAGCGTGGCGGCCGCCAGGCCGGCAGGACCCGCGCCCACCACCAGCAAATCACATTGCGTCGTGTCGATCATGCCTGCACCTTGCGCGCCCCAAGCTGGCGCTCGATCTTCATTCCTTCCCGCACGGGCGTCATGCAGCCCTGCTGGTTCGCTTGCCCATCGATGGTGACCAGGCAGTCGTAGCAGACGCCCATCATGCAGTACGGTCCGCGCGGCACTTCATTGACCGCCGTATCGCGACAGGCCTGCACGCCGCCAGCAAAGAGCGCTGCGGCCACGCTGTCACCCTGGCGGCACAGCATTTCGGCGCCGTTGACCGTCACCCGCACCGGCGCGCCCTGCGCCTGCCGCTGCGCCTCGTCAAGCCGCTTGAACATGAAACCTCCGGGTCGAGAAGGGCGCCATGTCGTCGGCCAGCTTGCCGGCGGCGATCATGGGCGCCAGGTTGAGCGCGTGCGCGGCGGCGAGCGTCACGCCGCTGTGACAGGTGGCGACGAACGCCCCCGGGCACGTTTCGGATTGCTGATAGATGGGAAAGCCGTCCTTGGACATGACGCGCAGCGCCGCCCAACTGCGCACCACGCGGACCTCGCGCAATGCGGGCAGCGTACGGACGGCGCGGTCGGCCAGCGTGCCAAGAATCGGCAGGCCCACCAGGTTGTCCACATACCCGGCTTCCTCTTGCGAATCGCCGATCAGCCAGGTGCCCTCGTCGGTCTGGCGCAACGTGGACAGTGGCGTCTCCAACATGCGGCGCGTGCGCTCCAGCACGACGATCTGGCCGCGCTGCGGCCGCACCGGCACGTCAAGCCCCACCTGCTCGCCTAGCTGTCTGTTCGACAGCCCCGAGGCCAGCACCACTTTGTGCGCGCGCACCGCTCCGCCCGGCGTGGCGATTTCAAATACGCCATCGCGCTGGCGGATGTTTTGCGCCGGACGCTGCGGCAGGTAATCCACAACCCGCTGTGCAAAACTCATGTGCAGCGCACGCAGCAGCTTCAGGGGATTGGCGATGCCGTCCACCGGCGTCCACGTCGCGCCACGCACCTCGGGGCCGATGCCGGGCACCAGGTCCGCGACCTCGGCGCGATCCAGCATCTTCCAGTCGTACTGCGCCATGCCGGGCTGCGCCAGCAGCGTGTTCATGAAGCGGATGCGTGCCTCGACCTCTTCGTCGCTCAGGAGCGCGTGCAATCCGCCGCGCTGCTCCAGGTGCACGTCGACGCCGGTTTCCTCCTGCAGCAGGGCGGCAAGCCGGGGCCACCCCTTGGCGGACGTCATGGTCCACACCCCGTAGCGCGGCAGGCCCATGCCCTTGCTTTGCACCCACACCAGTCCGAAGTTCCCGCGCGAGGCCCGATAGGCCACGTCGCCCTCGTCCAGCACGGCCACGTGGTCCAATTCGCGCCGCAGCCCGTAGGCCACGGCGGACCCGACCAGTCCGCCCCCGATCACCACCGCATCGTAGATGCCGTGGTGCACGGGCGCGCGCGGCGCCAGTTGTTTCTCGTCCGTCATCAGCGTCCCTTTCCTACAAACAGCTTTTCCAGGCCGACGGCGCGGTCCAGGATGAATATGGCAATGATCGTTGCGTAGATCAGCACCGCCGACACGGCGGTCACCAGCGGATCGATGGTGTCCTCGATGTGCAGGAAGATGCGCACCGGCAGCGTCGTGGTGGACGGCGATGCGATGAAGATCGACATCGTCAGTTCATCGAAGCTGGTGATGAACGCGATCACCCAGCCGCTCACCACGCCCGGCAGCAGCAGCGGCAGCACCACGCGCCGGAAAGCCGTCCAGTTGGATGCGCCCAGCGATTGCGCCGCGCGCTCCAGCGCCGGGTCGATGCCGGCCGCGGAGGCCAGCACCAGGCGCAGCGCATACGGCATGACCAGGATCACGTGCGCCACCACCAGGCCGAAATACGTGCCGGCCAGGTCCACCGTCGTGAAGAACTTCAGGAACGCGAGGCCCAGCACCACGTGCGGAATCATCAGGGGCGACAGGAAGAACGCCACCAGCGCCTCGCGCCCCGCGAAGCGGTTGCGCGCGATCGCCAGCGCGCTGGGCACCGCCAGCCCGATGGCCAGCGTGGCCGAGAGCGTGCCCAATCCCAGGCTGAACCAGAACGCGTCGACAAAGCGCGGGTTGTCCAGGATGGCGCGGAACCAGCGCAGCGACAGCCCGCCCGACGGCAGCGAGATGAAGCCTTCGGAGGTGAACGCCACCGCGCACACCATCACGATGGGCGCAAGGATGAACAGAATGAAGAGCGTGTGGAACACGATGCCGATAGGACCATTGCGAAATTGCATGTCAGCCTCCGGCCTGGTTGAACACCGCGCCGTAGCGGCGCTCGATGATGCGGTTGGCCGAGAGCAGCACCACCACGGTCGCCACCAGCAGCACCACGGCCAGCGCCGCGCCCAGCGGCCAGTTCAGCGTGTTCAGAAATTCGTCGTACGCGGCCGTGGCCACGTTCTTCAGGCGGCGCCCGCCGATGATCGCCGGCGTGGCGAACGAGCTTGCCGCCATCGCGAACACCATGATCGCGCCGGACAGAATCCCCGGCATCACCTGCGGCACGATCACGCGCCAGATCACGGTGAACTGGCTGGCGCCCAACGACAGCGCGGCCGCCTCGGTGGCCGGATTGATCCGCTGCAGCGACGCCCAGACGGAGATCACCATGAAGGGCACCAGCACGTGCGTCAGCGCGATGCCCACGCCCAGGTTGCTGTACATCAGGTCAATGGGCGTGGAGATCAGGCCGATGCCCATCAGCGCCTTGTTGATGAGGCCCGTCGAGCCGAACAGCAGCGCCCAACCCAGCGTGCGAACCACCACCGAGATCAGCAGCGGACCCAACACCACCATCAGGAAGAGGCCCTTCCAGGGATTGGCCATGCGCGACAACACGTAGGCTTCGGCCGTGCCCAGCACCAGGCACGCGATCGTCACGGCCGCGGCGACGCCGAACGTGCGCGCATAGATCTCGTAGTAGTAGCTGTCCGAGAAGATCTCGATGTAGTTCTTCCAGGTGAAGGTGGCCTGGATGCCGCCATAGAACTGGAAGTCGAAGAAACTGATCAAGAACACCAGCGCCATCGGCACCACGAGGAACGTGGCATACACCACCAGCGCCGGCGCGCTGAGCACCCACGGGTTGGTGCGCGCGCTCATGATGCGTTGCCTCGCGGCGCGCCGGCAGGGCTGGCGCGTTCATCGACGGTGCACATGTCCTGCGCGCGCCAGCGCAGATGCACGGGCTCGCCCTCGGCGGGCACGGGCACTCCGTCGTTCTGCCGGATCACCATGACTTCGCCGACCGACGTCTCCACCTGGCACAGCCAATGATTGCCCTGGAAGACGCGCGTCTTCATGCGGCCGGGCAACGCACAGGCCGAGGGTTCGGTAAACAGGATCTTTTCGGGACGCACGATCACCGCGCCCTGCGGCACGGGCGCGCCATCCAGGGCGACATGGGCTTCGCCGATGCGCGCGCGGGTCTCGCCCTCGTACTGCTCGGCCTGCGGCGTGAAGACGTTGGCCTTGCCCAGGAAGCCGCCCACGAAATGGCTGGCCGGCCCTTCGTACGCGGCAAAGGGTTCGGCCACCTGTTCGACACGGCCCTGGTTCATCACCACGATGCGGTCCGACAGCGCCAGCGCTTCGGACTGGTCGTGCGTCACGAGGATGGTGGTGGTGCCGACCGTGCGCTGGATGCTGCGCAACTCAAGCTGCATCTCCTCGCGCAGCTTCGCGTCCAGGTTGGAGAGCGGCTCATCCAGCAGCAGCACGCTGGGGCGGATGACAAGCGCCCGCGCCAGCGCCACGCGCTGCTGCTGGCCTCCGGACATGCGCGCGGGATGGCGATCAGCCAGGTGCGACAGGCCCACGAGCTTGAGCGCATCCGCCACGCGGGCCAGCCGCTCGTCCTTCTTCACGCGCTGCATTTCCAGGCCGAAGGACACGTTCTCCTCCGCCGTCATGTGCGGGAAAAGCGCATAGTTCTGGAACACCATGCCCAGCCCGCGCTTGTTGGCGGGCACCTTGCTGACGTCCTTGCCGTTCAGCACGATGCTGCCGCCCGAGGGCTCGACGAAGCCGGCAATCATCTGCAGCGTCGTCGTCTTGCCGCAGCCGGACGGCCCCAGCAGCGAGATGAACTCGCCTTTGTTTACCGACAGGCTCAGGTTTTCGACGGCGGTGGTTTCGCCGTAGCGCTTGCTCAGGCGGTCCAGCACAAGATAGGTCATGAATGCTCCCGGTGGCGGCGCAAGCGCCGCCCGTTTACGCAGGGGGTCAGCGCTCGATTTCCCGCGTCCAGCGCTTGTTCCAGTCGTCCCGGTTCTGATTGACGGTATCCCAGTCGATCACGATGAGATCGGCGGCGCGCTTGCCGATGGGCAGGGGCACGCGGGGATCGTCCGCCACTTTGGCCTTCTTGTTGACGGGGCCGTAGCCATACGCGGAGGCGAGCTTTTCCTGGACTTCGGGCGACACCAGGTATTCGACGAACGCCTGCGCCTTGGGATTGGCATTGGGCTTGGCGACCGGACACACGGACGACAGCAGCGCGTAGGCGCCTTCCTGCGGATACACGAATCCCACCGGGAAGCCGGTGTCGGCAAACGCCTTGACGCGGCCGCTGCCCCAGACCGCGATGGTGGCCTGGCCGCTGGAGAAGAGCTCCGTCATCTTGCCGGGTGAGGGCTCATAGACCAGCACGTTGGGACCGACCTCGTTCTTGAACGTGGTGAAACCCGGATCGATCTTCTTTTCGCCGCCACCGCCCTCGCGGGCGTATTCGACCAGCGTATGCAGGCCGTAGGTGTTGTTCAGCGGCGGGATGACGAGTTGCTTCTTGTACTTCGGATCCTTCAGATCCTTCCACGACGTGGGCGGCGCCCATTTCTTTTCGTCGAAGACCTTCTTGTTGTACATGATGCCCGTGGCCACGATGCCGATGGCAACCGCCTTGTCGTCCTTGTAGCGCGCCGTGCTGTAGATGTCGTCGGCGGGCAGGCTCTTGATGGGTTCGCAAAACCCCAGCGCAATGGCCTGGTACATGGGGCCGTCGTCGATGATGGCGACGTCGATCTGCTGGTTGCTCTTCTGCGCCTGAAGGCGCGCCACCGTGTTGGTGGAGTTGCCGGCCACGTAGTCCAGCTCGACACCATGCTGCTTGGCGAAGGGCGGGAAGATTTCCTTGCGCATGATGTCTTCGAACGAGCCGCCGTAGCCGGCCACCACCAGTTTCTGCTGCGCCTGTGCGTTTGCGCCCAGCCCGGCTGCTACCGCCGCGGCCGCGAGCACTGCAAGTACCTTGCTCATGAGAACCCCCGAATTATGGAAGAGAACTGCAAGAACCGACTGATTTGTTGCCCGGCGACTTCATGTCCGCCGTACAATTTGTCCGTACATGAATGTCCGGACAAATAATGGATCC
>DALZRX010000294.1:0-5493 GCA_032015805.1 Achromobacter sp. | reverse complement strand
ACAAGCTGGGCCTGCAGCACGGGCAGCGCCGACGGGCGCTCGATAAGGCCCATCAGGCGCAGCGCCGCGTCGGCGACCTCCGCGTCGGTCTGCTCGACCCGCACGGGCGCACCCGGGTCGACGGGACCCAGCTTCATTTCCAGGGCCAGTTCGGCGATCACCGCCAGATGCAGGTCCAGCACCAGCGAGTAATAAGGCTGGTCGGCGCTGGCGCGCGTGATCTGGCTGATGGTGGGCACGTCCGCCGTGATCAGCAGAGAATCGCCTGCCGTGAAATCGAACGTGTGCGCGCCCAGCGCCACGCGCTTGTCTCCTTGCAGCACCAGACACGCGAGCGGCCGCGAGATCGCATAGTCCAGGCCGCTGGGCTGCGTGGCGCGGATGACGGCCAGACCGGCGATGGGCGTTTGTGCCACGCCGGCCGGGCTGGCATGCGCCTCGGCGTAGCGGCTGACGGCGGCGCGCAATGTGTCGTGATTCATGGGAAACCATGGCGAAGGTTATGCACCCGGCCATCGTAATGGGTTCCAGCCCGCACACGCGCAGATTTGGAGGATCAGGCCAACAACGCCAACGTTCAGGCAAAGGCGCGCCGCCGCATCCGCCACAGAATGGAACCTCACCGCAAGCCACCAAGGAGCCATTCCATGACCAAGATTTCTCTCGTCACCGGTTCAAGCCGCGGCCTGGGCCGCAACGCCGCACTGGCCCTCGCCCGCAAGGGCAACGACGTCGTCGTCACCTATCAAAGCCGCGAGGCGCAGGCCCGCGAGGTCGTCGCCGAGATCGAGCAGCTCGGCCGCCAGGCCGTGGCGCTGCAACTCGATGCGGGCAACGTGGCCGCGTTTCCGGATTTCGCCCTGAGGCTCCGGGCCGCCCTGGCCCGGACATGGCAGCGCGACAGCTTCGATCACCTCGTCAACAACGCCGGCCATGGCGAGATGGCGCCGTTTGCCGACATGAGCGTGGAGGCGTTCGACAAGCTCGTCGACGTGCATTTCAAGGGCGTGTTCTTCCTGACGCAGCATCTGTTGCCCCTGCTGGCCGACGGCGGCCGCATCGTGAACCTGTCCAGCGGCCTTACGCGCGTGTCGGCGCCGGGCTGGTCGGCGTATGCCGCGGCCAAAGGCGCCGTCGAGGTGCTGACGGTCTACCTGGCCAAGGAGCTTGGCCACCGCGGCATCGCCGTCAACACCGTGGCGCCGGGCGCCATTGAAACGGACTTCCTGGGCGGCGCCGTGCGCGACACCCCGGCAGTCAACAAGGCCTTCGCGGACATGACCGCGCTGGGACGCGTGGGGGTGGCCGACGACATCGGCCCGATGATTGCCGGCCTGCTGTCCGAAGACAACCGGTGGGTCAACGCCCAGCGCATCGAAGTATCCGGCGGACAGGGGATCTGACGCTTGCAAACCAAAGGCGGGCCACCCGCCTTTTCGCGGCCCGTCCCGCCTTCCCTGCTTGAGGCGCGCTCTTAAGCGCCGCTGATGTTGACCATCGACGCTCCTTATATTCATGGCGCGGCCTGACGCTCGGGCGAAAGTCACGTCTGCCGCACCCCAGAGTGCCGGCGACATGAAATCTATCGGTCAATCTACATTCAAGTAGGGGAAAAATATGAACATGAATCGCCGCGCCATGCTGGTGCGCACCGCCGCGCTTGCGGGCGCCAGCGCCCTGGGCTTTCCGATGATCGGCCGCGCGAAAGGCGCGTCCTACACCTATGGCGGCTCCGCATGGCTGGGCCATTACTCCGCCTACATCGCCCTGAAGACGGGCCTTTTCGCCAAGCAGGGCCTGGACATCAAGTGGCAGAGCTTCGCCACGTCGTCGGACCGCATGAGCGCCGTGATGGCGGGCAATGTCGACCTGGCGGGTACCGGCGTGGTGTCGTCGCTGGCGCTGATGGCCGCTGGCGCGCGCCAGTTCCAGGTCATCGCCACCCCCAACAATTTCGGCCGCGCCGAGGGCGTGCTGGTGCGCGCCGACGTCAAGTCGATCGGCGACCTGAAGGGCAAGAAGATCGGCGTCACCTATGCCTCCAGCGCCCACGTGCTGTTGCTGGACGTGCTGCGCCAGGCGGGCCTGAACCCGGACCGCGACGTCTCCATCATCAACCTGCCCGCCACCAACCTGCTGTCGGCCTACCAGGGCGGCCAGATCGACGCGGCGGTCGCCTGGACGCCGGCCTTCGACCGCATCAAGGCGGTGCCGGGCACGCACGTCCTGCTGGATGACACCGCGTTTTCGCTCTACAAGCAGTACGCCATCACCCCGGGGCCCGACGTGCTGCTGACGCATGCAAAGCTGGGCAAGGAGAATCCCGACGCCGTGCGCAAGTTCCTGCAGGCGGTGTTCCAGGCCAACGCCATGCTGACCAACCAGCCCGAGGAAGCCGCGGGCGTCCTGCTGGAACTGACCGGCCTGTCCAAGGACGAGCAGCTTGCCGTCATCAAGCAGACGCAGTGGTATTCGGCCGAGGACCAGAAGGCGCTGATGATCGAGCCGGGCAATTTTGTGAACGGCATGCAGAAGCTGGCCGAGATGCTGGTGTCGCTCAAGCAGATCGACCGCGCGCCCGCCGTCAAGGACTGGGTCCAGTCCTCGTACCTCTGAGCCCGGGACAGCCTGCCTATGTCCACACGTTCGTCTTCACGCGAAACACGCCTGCTCTGGGTCAGCGTGTTCTCGCTGCTCGGCTTTCTGTTGCTGTGGGAGGGCCTGTGCCGTGCCGGCGCGGTCGATCCCATTTTCCTGCCCGCGCCGTCCCAGGTCCTGGCGCGCGCGCTGTCCATGTCCGATCAGGGCACGCTGTTCTACAACGTGCTGGCCTCCACGCGCCGCGTCATGGTGGGTTTTCTGGCCGCGGTGATCGTCGCGATTCCGCTGGGCATCCTGCTGGGCACCTCGAAGGTGGCGCGCGCCGTCTTCGATCCCATCATCTCGTTCCTGCGCCCGCTGCCGTCCATGAGCTGGATTCCGCTGTCCCTGCTGTGGTTCGGCATCACCGAAACGCAGAAGTACAGCATCGTTTTCATGGGCTCCTTCGTGCCCGCCCTGCTCTACGTGATGGAGGCCTCGCGCAGCATCGACCCGGTGCTGGTGCGCGCCGCGCGCAATCTGGGCGCCAACCGCTGGCAGGTCATGCGCGAAGTGCTGTTTCCGGGCTGTCTGCCGCAGATCCTGTCGGGCATGAAGATCATCCTCGGCCTGTCCTGGACCTGCGTGATCTCGGCCGAGCTGGTGGCGTCCAAGGAAGGCCTGGGCTTCATGATCATGAACGGCAAGGAATTCTTCCAGACCGACACCGTGGTGCTGGGCATGGTGCTGATCAGTTTCACCGTGCTGGTGACCGATCTGTGTTTGCGGCTTCTTGAACGATGGGTGCTGGCATGGCAGCGATGAACGACACGATGATCCGGCTGACGGACGTCTCCAAGGCCTACGGTGAGGTGCCGGTGCTGGAAAAGGTCAACCTGGAGGTCAAACGCGGGGAGTTCCTGGTGCTGCTGGGCGCCTCGGGCTGCGGCAAGTCGACGCTGCTGAACCTGATGGCGGGCTTCATCACGCCCAACACCGGCTCGGTGGAGATCAACGGCAAGAAGGTCACCGACGTGACCGCCGCCTGCGGCATGGTGTTCCAGCAATACGCACTGTTTCCGTGGCGCACGGTGCAGGAGAACGTGGAGTTCGGCCTGAAGATGCGCGGCATGCCGCGCCAGGAGCGCGCGCCGATCGCCCGCAAATTCATCGAGATGGTGGGCCTGAAGCACGCGGCGGACAAGTATCCGCACGCGCTCTCCGGGGGAATGAAGCAGCGCGTGTCGATCGCGCGCGTGTTGGCCAACGATCCGGACGTGATGCTGTTCGACGAGCCTTTCGCCGCGCTGGACGCCATGACGCGGCAGGTGCTGCAGGATCAGCTTCTGTCGATCTACGAGCAGAGCGGCAAGACCATCGTCTTCATCACCCACTCCATCGACGAGGCCCTGACCCTGTCGACGCGCATGGCCGTCATGGGCTCAAAGCCCGGCCGCATCGTGCAGGACATCCAGAACGACCTGCCGCATCCGCGCAGCGCGGACGTACAGTTGTCGCCGCGCTTCGTGGAATTGAAACGGGCGATCTGGGAGCGCGTGCAGGAGGAAGTGACGCGCAGCATGGAATTGGCCGAAGATTGACGCGAGCGCGCGCGCGTTGCCTAGATGATGTCGGTGTACAGCGTGACCGTGATGCTGAAAGCGGGAATCCTGTCCCACTCGTCGCTGGGATAGCGTGGCGCTTCCACCCCCATGCCCACGCCGTACTGCAGCTCGTCCTGCCCGCCGCGCCAGGAATGCGGCGCGGTTTCCCAGCCGCAGCAGACGTATAGCAGCGGCGGCAGGCCGAACGCTTCGCTGAGCTGGGCGTGCACCGCCGCCGCGTGGGCGCCGATCACCTGGTAGCGGGCGATCATGGGTTTGGCCTGCCGGTCTTCGTGCCGTTCGCAGCCCAGATACTCGACATGGGCGGGCTTTCGGCCCAACGCCTGCAGAAAGTCCCCGCAAGGCATGCCCGGCGGAGCCACGCCCTGCGCACGGGCCTCGGCTTCGAGCGATCGGCGGTCCTGCGCAGCGCTGTCCCGCGCCAGGAGGTCGGACGGAACCACCGCGAGGCCCAGCGCCACGGCGGCCAGCAAGGGTGCGAACAGTGGCGCCAGTAATGGCGTTCCCCGTGTCCGGCGCTGCGTGACGTTGGGCATGGTCCGGTTCATTGCGTTCCCCATGGCGTGGTTTGCCGCGAGGCCACCCCGTCAGATGCGTCGCCCGGACGCTGCCACGCGCCCGTGCTTCGCCCTTCTTCGGATAGAAACTCCACCAGCGCGGGCAATGACGGATCCATCGGGCGGTTGGCGTGGATGCGCATGACATAACCCCACGAGCCCGGCATGCGCAGATGCGGGGTCAATGGCACCAACCGGCCGCTGGCCAGGTCTTCGTCGATGAGCGGCGCACGTCCCAGCGCGATGCCCACGCCCGCCGCCGCGGCGGCCACCACGGTGCTCAGGCCGCTCAGCACCATCGGGTCCTGCCACCCGCTGTCGGGCAGTCCCAGCCGCGGACTCCACGTGCGCCAGTCGGTCTCCGGGCTGTCGATGTGCGTTTCTTCCAGCCAGCGATGGCGCAGGAACACGCTCGGATCGTTGCGCTCGGCCTCGGGGACCAGCGCCGGGCTGCACACCGGCACGACGGTCTCGATCATGAGGGGAATGTCGCCGGGATCGGCAATGTGCGGCCCCATCGCCCGCACGTGCAGGAAAGCCAGGTCGATGTCCTGGGTCTTCCAGGCGGGGTCCTGGCTGGCGTGCAGGTACACCTGGATGTCGATGTCCGGATGCAGTTCGATGAAGCGACCGATGCGTGGCGCCAGCCATAGCGCGGCCAGCGATGGGTTGGCGGACACGTTCAGGGTGTAGCGCCGTTTGCCGCGGGCGGTGGCTCGCACATTGCGGCA
>DALZRX010000293.1:0-5499 GCA_032015805.1 Achromobacter sp. | reverse complement strand
AGATGCGCAGGCGATCCTGCCCCGGGGCGTCCGACAGGCTGTACTGACGCGGCTGCATCAGGCCCAGCTCCGGCACGAACACGCGCACCGACACGTACTGGCCCGGACGGTATTCGGGCACCGTGCCGCCGTCGGCGGGCGCCAGGTAGAAAGAAGTGATCTCGGCGCTTTCAGGCTGCTTGCCCACGACGCGAAACGCGCGCCAGCCGGTCCAGCCGCCCGGCTTGTTGGCCGATTCCGCATACAGACGCGCTTCCTCGGCAATCAGCAGGTCCGCCAGCTGGCCGTAGGCCGCGCCCCACGCATCCACGAGTTCGTCGGTGGCGGCTTCACCCAGCACTTCACGGATGGACGCCAGCAGATGCTTGCCCACGATGGCGTAGTGTTCGGGCCGGATGCCCAGGCTGACGTGCTTGTGCACGATGCGCGTCACCACCGGCATCAGCACGGAGGGATCGTCGATGTGCTCGGCATACGCGGTCACCGCGCCTGCCAGCGCGTGCTGCTGCGCGCCGCCTGCCTGGTGGGCCTGGTTGAACACGTGCTTGAGTTCAGGGTTGTGCTGGAACATGCGCGCATAGAAATGCTTGGTCAGGGCGACGCCATGAACCTTCAGGACAGGGGCCGTGGCCTTGACCAGCTCGCGGATTTGGGGGCTCAACATCAACTGCTCCTTGAATGGCGAAGAGGCTCGCCTTTGAACATGTATTGATAATACATCTTTAAGTGCGAAGCACGAAATCGCTTGGACATCAGTTTGAATCAGAGGACCAGCGACCCTGCAATTGAACCTTGGGCAACGCGCAGCCCACGGCGCCGATCCAGCGCGGTTCAGCGGGTGACACCGTCGATCCAGCAGGCTCTTGCCACACGACACCGACCATCCAGTTCGGTCCGGCGCGGTAGGAACAGGCATTCCATAATCCCGCCGGCGATCGCAGCGACACGCCCGCGGCCGTGGGTGCGAGCCCGACTGACGCCATGTCCGCCGGGAAGCTCAGACCAGCAGCCTTGATAAAGGCCTCTTTGAGGGTCCACAACTGGTAGAACCGATGCAGGCGCGTGTCGCCCTGCGC
Organism: Achromobacter sp.; assembly: GCA_032015805.1. Taxonomy (GTDB): domain Bacteria; phylum Pseudomonadota; class Gammaproteobacteria; order Burkholderiales; family Burkholderiaceae_B; genus Achromobacter. The sequence goes on along the minus strand of DALZRX010000293.1, from coordinate 4,423 downwards.
CTGCGTCAACATGTCCCGTTCGTCCGCCGAGCACACCCATTGCGCCAACGCATCGATGTCGCGGGGCTTCACCGCCTCGAGGTCTATTCCCAGCTTCCACCCGTGAGGTGCCATCGCGCAGACGGCATGACCTCCGCTGTGGCTGAGCGAGGTCATGTCACCAAAAAAAGGCGATGTGTGCATATCCCGCAACAACGCACGGCTGACTTTCCAGTCGCGCATGGCTTTGTCGCTACGCAGGGTGAGCGCCCGGCGGGCATCATCCGGAGATAGGTGATTCTCATCGTAGTGAAATGCGGCGCTTTGATCAGCCCACCCAATTAAAAGTTCCGTAAAAGCCACAAGTTTGAGTAACTATCTGAAAAAATTATCAAGAAATACGGTTATTTTGTGTAATATGTAACTATTCAAAACACTTTCGGCGAATTTGGCCATAGTAAAATCGCGCGCTATGTTGACGTTCTCAATCGCGCATTGGCAAGGTTGGACACCAGGATTTCAAGACACGAGCAGTTGGCAGGATTGGGCTGAACATCCCTACTGCCCCCTCGGAGATCAGAGCGCGCCTCGCCTCGACTTCTTGCCCCCCATGCAACGCCGCCGCCTCAGCCCCCTGGCTCGCGGCGTGTTTGCCTGCGCCTGGCCGGTTGCGGACGGATTCCCCGACATGCCATTTGTCTTCGCGTCGCGACACGGAGAAACAACGCGCAATTTCGGTCTCCTGGCCTCGCTTGCGGCCGACGAGCCGTTGTCACCCACGGCATTCGCCCTCTCAGTTCACAACTCGATTCCCGCGCAGTGGTCGATCATACGCCGCGAAACCGTGGAGTCCGTCGCATTGTCCGTTGAGGACGACGGCCTTGAACACGCTTTCATCGAAGCCGCCCTGCTGCTCGATCAAGGGCACGACAATGTGCTGGTGGTGCTGGCCGAAGAACTGCCGCCACGCCCCTACGCACCGTGGGTGGACGATGTGCCGTTCTCGTATGCCGCCGCGTTCCGGCTGCGTCGGGGCACGGACTGGGCACTCGCGATGGACTCGGCCGCCGATGGATACACGCCGCGGCAGATCTGGCCCAACCCCCTGAACCTGCTTCGCCACCTTGCGCTGCAGACGCCAAGCTGGCGGCATGCAAACCGCAGCCGCCAATGGGCCTGGACACGGACCGCATGAACACCCCTGCTCAAATCCGTCAAGATTTCTGGCTTTGGCGCCTGGTCGCCACCGGCGTGGCATTTACCATGTTCGGCCTGGGAGGCGTCCTGCTGCGCCTGATGGTGTTCCCGCCCCAACGCCTGTTGCCCGGAGACCGTCAGGACAGGCAGCGTCGGGCGCGTTGGGCATTGAACGGCACGTTCAGGCTCTTCATCCGGTTCATGGTGCGCGTCGGCATCCTGACCGTGGAATTCCGGGGCGCCGAGCGGCTGGGCCGTGCGGGCCAGATGATTCTTGCCAACCACCCATCGCTGCTGGACGTGGTGTTCCTCGTCGGGCACGTCAAGAATGCCAACTGCATCGTCAAGCACGGTCTCGCCACGAATCCCTTTACCCGCGGCCCGGTGGCGAACGCCGGCTACATCACGAATGACGAAAGCTTCGACATGTTCGATCGCGCCGCGGACGTGCTGCGCAACGGCGAAACGCTGATCGTCTTCCCGGAGGGAACGCGCACGCCGCCGGACGCCATGCCCCAGTTCCATCGCGGCGCTTGCGCCATCGCGCTGCGCGGCGCAACGGTGGTGACGCCCGTGGTGATCCGGATGAACCCGCGCAGCCTGACCAAGGGCGAACCCTGGTACAGGATTCCGCCTTCGCGCATGCGCTATGTCATTGAGGTCGGCGAAGACATCGACCCGACGACGTGGAGCAAGGTGCATCCGCTGCCCATTGCCGGCCGCAAGATGAACGCCTATCTGCATGCCTATTTTGAAGCCGAACTGGCGCGCAGCGCGCCGGACGGCGCCCTAATGAACGCGCTGTCGCCCACGACGGCGGAAGTGGAGTCAAAGCTGAATGAATCAACTGGAACTTGAGCTTAAATCGCTCGTCATCGAGTGCCTCGGGCTCGAAGACATCACGCCGGACGACATCGATCGCGAAGCCGCCCTGTTCGGAGACGGACTGGGCCTAGATTCGGTCGATGCGCTGGAGCTGGGCCTGGCGCTGCAAAAGCGCTATGCGATCACCATCGATCCCGAAACGCGCAACATGCGCGAGCATTTCGCCAGCATTGCCAGCCTGGCGGCATTTGTCACTGCGCAACGCCGCGACTGACGCATACGGAGGCACGATGCATACCCGCGAGGAAATCTTCAACACGCTGCGCGGCGCGCTGGTCGAACTGTTCGAAATCGAACCGGAACGAATCACGCCCGACGCGCATTTGTACACTGACCTGGAAATCGACAGCATCGACGCGATCGACCTTATCGACCACGTTCGCCGGCAGACCGGCCGTAAGCTCGACGCCAACGATTTCCGCACGGTTCGCACTGTCGAGGACGTCGTGCAAGCCATGTGGCAAAAGCAGGATTCGGCTGCATGAGCCGTGGCATCGCGGCCGCCTTGGCCGCCGCCGCGGCAGCCTACCCGTTTGTCGTCTATGCGACGCTGGAACGCGTAAGCGCCGCCTGGCTGGCGTTGCCGCTGGCGGTGCTGTGGCTCGCCCGTGGCCTGACCGCGCGCGCCGCGCGTCCCGGCGACAAGCTGCTCCCCGCAATTGCGCTGGTCTTTTGCCTGATCGTCGCAGTGTCCAATTCCGAAAACTGGCTGCGCTGGTATCCCGTACTTGTGAACGCGATGATGCTGGTCATCTTCGGCATGAGCCTGCGCGCCGGGCAGCCCGTCGTGGAACGCCTGGCGCGCTTGCGCCATCCTGATCTGCCGCTCGACGGCGTTCGGTACACCAGAAACGTGACCCGGGTCTGGTGCCTGTTTTTCGCACTGAACGGCGCCACTGCCGCCGCGCTCGCGGCCTGGGCCCCGTGGAGCTGGTGGGTGGCCTACAACGGCTGCGTCAGTTATGTGCTGATGGGCTTGCTGGCCGCCGGAGAGTGGCTGCTGCGCCCTGATGTGGCGAAGGCAGCCTGAGCCATGGCCTGGACGCCCCTGAACCGCCTCCTTTCGCCCGCGCCCGACAGCAACGCAAGTGCCGTGATCGCGGATAACCCCACGATTGCCCGGCAAGCCTTCGTACAGGACAGCCTGCGCGTTGCGGGCGCCTTGCGCGCGCATTCCGTGAAGCGTGCCGCGCTTTGGTTCGAAGATGCGGTGGAACTGGCGTGCGCGCTGCTGGCGTGCTGGCGCGCGGGCGTCGTGGCTGTCCTGCCCGGGGACAACCAGCCACAGACCTGCAGCAGCCTGAATGAAGCCGTCGATACGTGGCTGACGGACGCCGCCCTCCCCGTGCCGGCCGCGCGGCAGTGGCGGCTGGCCGACCTGCATGACCATTCCCCGCTCGAGCCCGCTGAACTGGATGTCGCCCAAACGCTGGTGCTCTGCACCTCCGGCTCAAGCGGCACGCCCAAGCACATCGTCAAGCAATGGCGCCAACTCGCGGAAGAAGTCCAGGCGCTGCGGCAGCAATGGCCAGATGCGCAGACGCCCGTGCTGGGCAGCGTGTCCGCGCAGCATATGTACGGCCTGCCCTTCCGCGTGCTCTGGCCCCTTTGCGCGGGCCGGCAGATAGACCGGCGCCAGCGCCTCTACCCCGAAGACCTGCAACAGGCGAGCCTGCGCTATCCCTCGTTTGCCTGGATCGCCAGCCCTGCCCTGCTGCGACGTCTGGGCCAGCGTCTGGACTGGGCGCAACTGCGCGGGCGGTTGACCAGCATCCACTCCTCGGGCGGCGCGTTGCCCCTGGAGGTGTCTGACGACATCGGCCGGTCGCTCGGACTGCGTCCCACGGAGATCTACGGCAGTTCGGAGACCGGCGCGGTGGCCTGGCGCACCGGCGGCAATGACTGGCAGCCGTTGCCGGGCGTGACCGTGGACGTGAACGACGAAGGCGCCCTGCGCGTTTCGTCGCCTTGGGTCCAGCCAGACGAGGAGCACACCGCGGATGGCGCCGAACTCACCGCCAACGGATTTCGGCTGCTGGGCAGGCTTGACCGCATCGTAAAGATCGAGGACAAGCGCGTGTCGCTCCCCATGCTGGAGCACGTGCTGATGGAACACTCCCATGTCGCCGATGTTCGCATCGGCAAGGCCGCTGGAGCCCCGCGCCTGGCCGCGCTCGTGGCGTTGTCGGCACGCGGCCTTCACGCCCTGCGCAACCAGGGCCGCAAATCGGTGGTGGATGCGCTGCGGACCCATCTGGCCGCGCGCTTCGAGTCGCTGGCGGTCCCGCGCACCTGGCGGCTGCTGCGGCATCTGCCTGCCAATGCACAAGGCAAGCTGCCGCAGTCCGAATTCGAGGCGGCC
>DALZRX010000292.1:0-5525 GCA_032015805.1 Achromobacter sp. | reverse complement strand
ACCTCGGCGATGCGGCTGAGCGGCAGTTGCGACAGGCTGCCGATGTCCAGGCCCGCAAACGTCACCGACAAGGCTTCGCGCTTCAGGCGCCGGCCGCCGCATTCCGGACACGGCGCGCCGGTCATGAAGCGGGCCACGCGCTTTTTCATCATGGCGCTTTGCGTGGTGGCGAACGTGTGCATGACATACCGGCGCGCGCCGGTGTAGGTGCCCATGTAGCTGGGCTCGGCCTTGCGGCGCAGCGCTGCGCGCGTCTCGGCGGGCGTGAAGCCGGCGTAGACGGGCACGGTCGGCTGCTCGTCGGTGTAGAGGATCCAGTCGCGGTCCTTCTTGGGCAGGTCGCGCCACGGCTTGTCCACGTCGTAGCCCAGGGTCACCAGGATGTCGCGCAGGTTCTGGCCGTGCCAGGCGGGCGGCCATGACGCGATGGCGCGCTCGCGGATGGTGAGCGAAGGGTCCGGCACCATGGACGCCTCCGTCACGTCGTACACGTAGCCCAGGCCGTGGCAGTGCGGACAAGCGCCCTGTGGCGTGTTCGGCGAAAAGTCCTCCGCGTACAGCATGGGCTGGCGCGCCGGATAGCTGCCGGCGCGCGAATACAGCATGCGCAGCATGCTCGACAGGGTCGTCACGCTGCCCACCGTGGACCGCACGTTGGGCGTGCCCCGCTGCTGCTGCAATGCCACGGCGGGCGGCAGGCCGTCGATGGCGTCGACGTCGGGTACGCCCACCTGATCGATCAGGCGCCGGGCGTAGGGCGACAGCGACTCCAGGTAACGCCGCTGGGCTTCCGCGTACAAGGTGCCGAAGGCCAGCGACGATTTCCCGGACCCGGACACGCCGGCAAACACCACCAGCGCGTCGCGCGGGATGCTGACATCGACGTTCTTCAGGTTGTGTTCCCGCGCGCCTCGCACGCGGATGCAGGCATCGGGGCCCGGCTTCGAAGGTGTCTTGCGCTGGCTCATGGCTGGAATAGTAATGGAGCGGGCCGTGCGGGGGCCGAATCAAGAGAGCGGGCGCGCGCAGGCAAATTACCAGGTTCAGGGGATGCGCCAAGGCCAGGGCGCCACGAAGCCGTTTGCTGTTAGTCTTTCGTTCCCGGGCGGCATCGTACGCGCCCGTCATCTCCATCAAGCGAAAACCATCATGACCAGCCCCCTGTACAACGCCTCCGTACCCGTCCTCAAGCAGATGCTGTCGGCTATGTCCGACGTGCTCAAGAAGGCCGAAGACCACGCCACCGCCAAGAACATCGACCCGCAGGCCTATCTGGGCGCTCGGCTCTTCCCCGACATGTTCCCGCTGATTCGCCAGGTACAGATCGCCACGGATTTCGCCAAGGGCATCGCATCGCGCCTGGCCGGCGCGGAAGTCCCGTCGTGGGAGAACACGGAAACGACATTCGCCGATCTGCAGGCGCTGATCGCCAAGACACTCGCGCACGTCGAGTCCTTCGACCCGGCGCAGTTCGAGCAAAGCGAGGCGCGCGAAATCGTGCTGCGCCCGGGTACGCCGAAAGAAAAGAAGCTGTCGGGCAGCGCATACCTGCTGCACTATGGCCTGCCGCAGTTTTTCTTCCATGTCACGACGGCCTACGCCATCCTGCGTCACAACGGCATCGAGGTCGGCAAGCGCGACTATATGGGCGCCTACTGAAGGCGCAAGCCGCAAGCCCGCGGCGCCGCGGCCTCGTCCGATCGGGCGAAGCCGCCCCCGGCGATCGGCCCACAGCCAGCGGCGCGGCTCAAGCCGCGCGGGCGCTTTTAACGGCGCCCCCCGTTGACGAGGCCCCGGCGCTGCATTAATTTCCAGACACGCGAATCGGCATGGGCGGCGCAATGCGCCGCCTTTGTCGTGCCACCGGCCCGTTCGGCGGAAAAGCGCTGCTTCTCACTGCCGGGCAGGCGGCATCCCCGATCGGCAGGACTTGATGTCCACATTGCTGGGGGCAAGACATGGTGATCTCGACAACCGTCCTGGTGGTGGGTGCGGGCCCGGCCGGCCTGCTGACCGCCGCGGAACTGCAGCGCCGCGGCGTCGACTGCCTGCTCATCGACGCGCATGCCGGTCCGCTGGACTGGGACCGCGCAACCGTCGTGCATCCGCGTTCGCTTGAAATCCTGGACTCGCTGGGCATCCTGGAACCGCTGCTGGCCGCCGGGGTCAAGCAGCGGCGGGCCCGGATCCACGCCGATGGGGCAGTCCTCGGCGTCATCGACCTGGAACTGTGCGGCAGCCGCTATCCCTACAACATCGGGATATCGGAAGAAGTCACCGAATCCGTTCTGGCCGAGCATCTGGAAAGGCTGGGCGGCAAGGTCACCCGCGCCGCCCGGCTGGTCGGCCTGCAGGAACAGGAAAACGGCGTGCTGGCCACGGTGGAGCGCGCTGGCGCGACCTCGCAGGTGCTGGCCCAATGGGTGGTCGGTTGCGACGGCCACCACAGCACGGTCCGGATGCTCACCGGGATCGAGCAGGAAGGCCACGACATCAACCAGCCCTGGGCGGTATTCGACGCGACCATCCAAAACTGGCCGCATTCCTTCGAGGCCAACTATGCCTATCTGGACCCGATTCCCGTCATTCTGACGGCGCTGCCGGACGAGCGCTGGCGCGTCTACCTGCGTCCCAGTTCCGCGGAGTCGGACCTCGTTGCCGACGCCACGTCCACATTGCAGCGCTACCTGCCCGCGGTGGGATTCGACGAGGTCTCCCACCCTGCCCGTTTCGAATGCCACACCAAGGTCGCGCGGCAATTCCGCGCCGGCCGCGTGCTGCTTGCCGGCGATGCCGCCCACACCTGCAGCCCCGCGCAGGGCCATGGCATGAACACCGGAATGCAGGACGCCTTCAACCTGGGCTGGAAGCTCGCCCTGGTGTGCCACGGGCACTGCTCGGAGGCGCTGTTGGACAGCTATCACGCCGAGCGCCGGCCCGTGGCTGACATGGTGATGGCCTCGGGCGACGCGGCCGAGAGCGCGCAGATGGTGCAGGGACAGATAGAGCGCCATGAACGCGACGTGGCGATCCGGGCCGCCTTCGGCAATCCGGATGTTCAACACCGCGAGGCCGTTTCGGAAGCCGAGCTCGACATCGACTATGCCGGCTCGCCCATCGTCATGGGAGACCGGCACCCCGCCATCTGGCCCGGCCAACGGCTGCCGGACCACATCGACGTCCAGTTCGCCACGGGCGGGACGGGCAAGCTGCATGACTACGCCAAGCGGCGCGGCCACACCGCGATGCTGATTGGCGGTCCGGGCACGCCAGAGCAGTCGTTGGCCGACCTGCGCCGCGACATCGAGCCGTTTTCAGACGGCGCCATCATCGAGATCGTGGTCGCCATCACGGCGAACCGGGGCGTGGCGGACGCCGACGGCTATCTGGAGCCTGCGACGGCGGACGAGCTGGGCGTGCGCGACGTCGTGCTGCTGGTGATCCGCGCCGACGGCCACATCGGCCTGCGCGCGGAACAACGGCATGCCGAAACCTTGTCGGCCTACATCGAGTTGCTGCGCGCAACGCCCGCCCGGGCGACTGACTAAGGGTTTGTCCCAGGCGATATCCTGTCGATTCCGATGCCTGCGATTCGTCGTAGTCATGCACCCACCCTCAACTCCAAGGCGGACATACACCATGACTACCGGAACCGTACGACACCTGCGCGTCCTGCGCGCCTCCCCCGAACGCGTCTATCGCGCCTTTCTCGAACCCGATGCGGTCGCCAAGTGGCTTCCTCCCTATGGCTACACCTGCTCGGTCCAGGAGCTGGATGCGCGCGTGGGGGGCAGGCACAGGATGGCCTTTCGCAATTTCGCCACGGGCTACGACGAGCCGTTCGGCGGTGAGTATCTTGAGCTGGTCGAGTTCGAGAAGATCCGCTACACGGACCGCTTCAACGACCCCAACCTGGCGGGGGAAATGACCACCACCATCACGCTGCGCCAAGTCTCGTGCGGCACGGAACTGGTCATCGTGCAGGAGGGCATTCCCGAGGTCATTCCGACCGAGATGTGCTATCTGGGCTGGCAGGAGTCCCTGCTGCAACTGGCCCGGCTGGTGGAGTCGGACGCGCCCGACGGGCCGCCGGTCGAGTGACCCCGGACGGGCTCTTCTTCGATGACGCATTGAGGGCCACGGCTGCGCGAAACAGCACCTGCAACGCCTGTTCGTCCACGCTTTCGCCCTCGTGCAGATCGATGGCCCGGCGCGTGTTGCCGTCCAGGCTGGCATTGAAAAGTCCCGCCGGGTCCTCAAGCGAGGCGCCCTTGGCAAACGTCAGTTTCACGGCGTTCTTGTAGGTTTCGCCCGTGCAGACAATGCCCGAATGCGACCACACGGGCACGCCCCGCCACTTCCACTCTTCGACCACGTCCGGGTCGGACTGCCGGATCACCGCGCGCACGCGCGCCAGCGTCTGTCCGCGCCAATCGTTCAATTCGGCGATGCGCGCGTCGATCAGGTCGGATGCGCTGGCGCCCGGTTCCAGGTTGCCGCCCGCCTTGTTGCCGCCTGTCATGATGTCTCCACCCTCCTCTTTGACGGTCTCAAAGCATAGAACTTCAGGCCTATCCGAGCCCATTCGCGCCGACCTGGATACGTTTGCTAATGATTTGACACCATCCGGTCGCGCGCGGGCCGACGACTCCCTACAAAATGTGGCGCGCCCATGCGGCGTGGCGCGGGACGTAACAGGCGTGCCCGCCCGCCTCCCCACAAGAAGGAAGAATCGTGTCAAAAGTGTTTGCCCTGCTGCTCTGCGCCGCCCTGCCCGTTGCGGCGACGGCCGCCCCCGATACCGAGCCCCTGAAGCTCAACGCGGAGAACAAGCTGTATTGCAACGCCCAGACCGACTGGTGCGTGGGCATCAAGACGGATGGCGCTTTCGGCGAGAACGGCCCCTTCGCGACCAGCCGGACGCTGCGCGCCGACTACCGGTTCTGGGACTCGCCCGAGATTCCGGACTTCAAGCACTTCAAGGTCTGGCCGGAACTGATCCGCCTGAGCGAAGAGCGCGCGCTGGTGGGCGTGATTGGCCCGCAAGAGCCGGACTTCGAGTCCTCGACGCCGTTCTCGGGCGGCGGCTTCTCGCGCCGCGACCTGTATCTGTACGACGTCAACCTGGGCGAGCAGACCGGCGCCAGCCTGGTGATGGTCATGCCGTACACGGCAGAAACCTCCATCCGCGCCTGCTTCAACGAGGCGGACCAGCAAAAGCGTGCCGGCCAGTGCAGCGACATCTATCAGTTCGCCGCATCGTTGAAGGCCCTGCCGGGCAAGGAACTGCCGGATCTGCAGGTGAAGACGCAGGCCACGCGCTCGCCCGCGGGCGCCAGCCGCTTCCAGGATTCCAGCACGCGGCCCGCGCTGACCCAGGCACAGCTTGCGCCGCAGGCCGACAGCCAGTGCAGCTACACCGTGACGTACACGTGGCAGGCGGACGACTCGACGTACAAGCCAGCCAAGCCGCTGCCCGACTGCGCCGAGTTCCTGGAAGCCCAACCGGCGCCGGCCGGCAAGAA
>DALZRX010000291.1:2040-5540 GCA_032015805.1 Achromobacter sp. | reverse complement strand
GTATGCCGTGGGCGACCCGATCGAACTGCTGGTCAGCCCCGAAGCCAGCCAGGCCGCGCGCGAGGCGATGATCGCCCGCCTTGGCCTGGACCTGCCCGTGTGGCAGCAGTACACAGGGTTCCTGTGGCGCGCGCTGCACGGCGACCTGGGCACGTCCTTCGTGCACGGCATTCCCGCCATCGAGCTGATCGTGCAGCGCATTCCCGCCACGTTCGAGCTGGTCATCGTCGCCATCCTGCTGACCTGTGTGATCGGCATTCCGCTGGGACTGGTCGCCGGCCTGTACCGCGACGAGTACCTGGGACGCGGCATCATGGCCTCGTCCGTGCTGGGCTTTTCGCTGCCGAACTTCTGGCAGGGCATGATGCTGATCCTGCTGTTCGCCGTCTGGCTGGGCTGGCTGCCCGCCACCGGGCGCGGCGACACGGTCGACGTGCTGGGGGTGCGCCTGTCCATCCTGACCGCAGACGGCTGGTCGCACCTGATCATGCCGGCCATCAACCTGGCGCTCGCCAACATCGCGCTGGTGCTGCGCATGACGGCCTCGGGCGTGGTGGAGGCCCGCAGCCAGGACTACGTGAAGTTCGCGCGCGCCAAGGGCGTCAAGCCCGGCCGAATCGTGCGCCGCCACATTCTGCGCAACATCCTGATCCCCGTGGTCACGGTGATCGGCATGGAGTTCGGCACCCTCATCGCCTACTCCACCATCACCGAAACCGTGTTCGCCTGGCCCGGCATGGGCAAGCTGCTGATCGACAGCGTCTACCAGCTCGACCGTCCCGTCGTCGTCGCCTACGTGATGCTGGTCACGCTGATCTTCGTTGTCATCAACCTGGTTGTGGACATCCTGTACGCCGCGCTCGACCCGCGCGTGCAGCTCGTGGCCCCCGCTCAATAAACCGCCATGGCTAATACTCCGAATCCTGGCCGCACCCGCACCGTCCAGCCCCTGTCTGAGACGCCGCGGCGCGCCGCCATCCTGAAGAAACTGCATGCGCGCCCGACGGTGCGCGGCTCCGTCATCGCGCTGGCCGTGCTGGTCATCCTGGTGATCTTTGCGCCGTTCTTCGCGCCGCAGAACCCCTATGACCTCGCCAACCTGTCGCTCATGGACGGGCGTCTTGCGCCGCGCCAGGCGCTGATGGACGGCGGCATCGCGTGGCTGGGCACCGACGACCAGGGCCGCGACATGCTCAGCGCCATCCTGTATGGCCTGCGCATCAGCCTGATGGTGGGCCTGTCCGCCGTGGTGCTGGCCACCGCCATCGGCGGCGCGATCGGCCTGGTGGCCGCCTATGTGGGCGGCTGGGTCGACACCGTGCTGATGCGCATCGTCGACTTCATCCTGGGCTTTCCGACCATTCTGGTGGCGCTGGTGCTGCTGGTGGTGCTGGGCCGCGGGGTCGACAAGGTGATCCTGGCGCTGGTCCTTGTGCAATGGGGGCATTACGCGCGCATCATGCGCAGCCGCGCCCTGCAGGAACGCCGCAAGGAATACGTCGAGGCCGCCGCCAACCTCGGCTTTCCGGCCTGGCGCATCATGCTCTTTCACCTGTTGCCCAACTGCCTGGGTCCCGTGATGGTGTTCGCCACCATCCAGATCGCCACCGCGATCGCGCTGGAAGCGACGCTGTCGTTCCTGGGCGTGGGCGTGCCGATCACCGAACCCTCGTTGGGCCTGCTGATTTCCAACGGCTTCCAGTACCTGCTGTCGGGCGACTATTGGATCAGCCTGTTCCCGGGCATTGCGCTCCTGGTGCTGATCCTCTCCATCAACATCGTGGGCGACCGCCTGCGGGAAAGCCTGGATCCGAAGCGATGACCCACCCCCGAAGCGCTGCGCGCTTCCCCCTCAAGGGGGCATGCCTGCGGACCGGCAGAGCCGGATCCGCGGCATCCCGATCGGGCAGCATCCGCGACATGCGTAGCGGATGGGCTTTGCTGTGTGGACGACTGAAATGAGCGAAAACATTCTTGAAGTGCGCGGCCTGCGCACTGCATTCCATACCGAAGCCGGCGCGTGGCTGGCGGTCGACGGCGTCGACCTTACCGTGCGCCGTGGCGAGATCGTCGGCCTGGTCGGCGAATCGGGCTCCGGCAAATCCGTCACGGGCTTCTCCCTGCTAGGGCTGATCGACCCGCCGGGCGAAGTCGTGGACGGCGAGGTGAAGTTCAAGGGCACGGATTTGCGCAAGCTGTCCGAAGAGCAGATGCGCCAGTTGCGCGGCAACCGCATCGCCATGATCTTCCAGGACCCGCTGATGACGCTGAACCCGGTGCTGCGCATCGGCGAGCAGATGATGGAGGCGATCCTCACGCACGAGGACGTGCCGCGCGCCGAGGCCGAGGAACGCTGCCGCGAGGCGCTGGCCATGGTCGGCATTCCGTCGCCGGAAAAGCGCCTGAAGAGCTATCCGCACGAATTCTCGGGCGGCATGCGCCAGCGTGTCGCGATCGCCATCGCGATGCTGAACAAGCCCGACCTGATCATCTGCGACGAGCCCACCACGGCGCTGGACGTCACGATCCAGGGCCAGATCCTCTACCGCATGCAGCAGATCTGCCGCGAGCACAACACGGCGCTGATCTGGATCACGCACGACCTGGGCGTCGTGGCTGAGCTGGCGGACCGCGTGGCGGTGATGTATGCCGGCCGCATCGTGGAAAGCGGCCCGGTCGAACAGGTTTTGGACGCGCCGCGCCACCCCTATACCAAGGGCCTCCTTGAATCCATGCCCGGCGCCACGCAGCCGGGCGCGCGCCTGCACCAGATCAACGGCATGGCGCCCAGCCTGGCCGGCCGTCCGTCGGGCTGTGCGTTCCGGCCGCGCTGCACCCATGCGGTCACGCGCTGCACCGAGCAAGCCCCCTCCGTCACCACAGAAGGTTCGCGCAGCTATCGCTGTTACGTGCCGATCGCCCGCGAGGCACAGTAAGCAATGAGCCAAGCCGATACCCCCGTCATCGAGCTCAAGAACGTCCACAAACGCTTCGAGCAGCGGCCAGACCTGGCCCAACGCATCCTGGCCCTGACCGGCCGCCCCATCGACCGCCGCACCGTATATGCGGTGAATGGCGTGGACCTGTCCATCAAGCGCGGCGAAGTCGTTGGCCTGGTGGGCGAGTCCGGCTGCGGCAAGTCCACGCTGGGCCGCGTCGTGGCCGGCCTGCACCGCCAGACCGAAGGCGAGTTGCTGTACCAGGGCGCGAACGCGAACCGCCTGCGCGGCGCCGACAAGCTGGCCTATACGCTGGGCGTGCAGATGATCTTCCAGGATCCGCAGGCCTCGCTGAACCCGCGCCAGCGCCTGCGGCAGATCCTGGGCGAATCGCTGAAGGTGCACAAGCTGGCGCCACCGGCCGAGATTCCCGGCCGCATCGACCAGGCGCTGACCGAAGTCGGCCTGGCCACCGAATACCGCGACCGCTTCCCGCACCAGATCTCCGGCGGCCAGCGCCAGCGCATCGGCATCGCCCGCGCGCTGATGGTGGCGCCCAAG
>DALZRX010000291.1:0-2030 GCA_032015805.1 Achromobacter sp. | reverse complement strand
CGACGAACCGGTGGCGGCGCTGGACGTGTCGATCCAGGCGCAGGTGATCAACCTCTTCATGGACCTGCGCGAACAGCACGGGTTCACGTACCTGTTCATCAGCCATGACCTGGGCGTGGTCAAGCACATCTCGGACCGCGTCGCGATCATGTACCTGGGCAAGATCGTCGAGATTTCGACGTCGGCCGAGATCTTCGCCCGCGCCAATCACCCGTACACTCAGGCGCTGATGGCCGAGGTGCCGGACGTGGCGCGCCGCGGCCGCAAGTTCACGCCCATCAAGGGCGAGATCCCGTCCCCATTGAATCCGCCCTCCGGCTGCACCTTCAATCCCCGCTGTCCCCACGCCATGCCGCGTTGCCGTGAGCAGGCGCCGGTCCTGAAAGAAATCTCCGCGGGCCACTGGTCGGCCTGCCACCTGAACGAAGTGAGCGCCTGATGAAGCCTTCCGAGATGTCCAACGTCGACCGCATCGCCATCGAAATGGGCCATGCGGGCCGCAACGCCATCCTGTACGTGGACGAGGACCGCAATTACGACCGTCCGTTCAAGCTGCAGACCTACCGCCCCTACGGCTACACGCCGGATCGCCCGGTGGTCATCGTGCAGCACGGCGTGCTGCGCAACGGCGACGAATACCGCGACTTCTGGGTCGAGGCCGCCGACAAGCACAAGCTGCTGATCGTCGCGCTGACGTTCTCCAACGAGATCTGGCCGGGCGTTGAAAGCTACAACAACGGCCGCGTGTTTTCGGCCGGCGGCAACCCGCGTCACATCGACGGCTGGACGTATGCGCTGGTGGGCAACGTCATCAAGGACATGATCGCCGGCGAGATCACCGACGGGCAGAACGTCTACCTGTTCGGCCACAGCGCGGGCGGCCAGTTCGTCCACCGCCTGATGAGCAGCCAGCCGCACACCCCGTTCAAGGCCGTGACGGCGGGCAATCCCGGCTGGTACACGCTGCCGACGTTCGACCATCCTTATCCCGAAGGCATGGACGGCGTGGGGCTGACCGAGGACCATCTGGTGAAGCTGCTGGCCTACCCCATGACCATCCTGGCGGGTGACAAGGACATCGCGACCGACGACCCCAACCTGCCGTCCGAACCCGCGGCAATGCGCCAAGGCCCGCACCGCTTTGCCCGCGCGCAGAACTACTTCGAGTTTGGCCGCAAGGAAGCCGAGCGCCGCGGCGTGCCGTTCGGCTGGAAGCTGCAGGTGGTGCCCGGCATCGGCCACGACGGCCGCGCCATGTCGGCCGTCTGCGCCAGCCTGTGGTTCGAGGGCAAGATGCCGGACGACGCCGAACTTGCCCGCCTGGCCGGCCAGCAGGTCGCTTGAACACTTTTCCATCGCTGAATCACGATACCGCCATGTCCAACACCCAGAGCACTGAACAGATCGTCGCCGGCATCCAAGGCTGGCTGAAATGCGAATCGCCGTCGAACTTCCCGGAAGGCATCGCCGCGATGGCGCGCATCATCGCCGACTACGCGGCCGCCGCCGGCCTGACGGTGGAGCTGTCGTCGCTGGGCCCCACGACGGGCCCCCTGCTGTACGCCACCAACCGCGCTGCCGGCGACACGCGCCCGGGCATTCTGATCCTGGCGCACATGGACACCGTGCACCCGGTAGGCACGCTGCTGGAAAACCCCGTGCGCATCGACGGCGACCGCCTCTACGGCCCGGGCAGCTATGACATGAAGGCTGGCATCTACCTGGCCCTCACGGCCCTGGCCGGCGTGGCGCGTCCCGGCGCAACGCAACTGCCGGTGGACTTCCTGGTGGTCCCCGACGAAGAAACCGGCAGCCACGCCTCGCGCGCGCACATCGAACGCTTCGCCGCCAACGCCAAGTACGCCCTGGTCTGCGAGCCCGCCCGCCCCAATGGCGGCAAGTGCGTGACGGCACGCAAGGGCACGGGCATGCTGAACCTGAACGTCAAGGGCCGCCCGGCCCACGCCGGCATGCAACACGAGAAGGGCCGCAGCGCGATCCGCGAAATGGCGCACCAGGTGCTGGCGCTG
>DALZRX010000290.1:0-5542 GCA_032015805.1 Achromobacter sp. | reverse complement strand
GTTTCCATGCGCTGACGCGCAACCCCTGGGACTTGACCAAGAATCCGGGCGGTTCCAGCGCGGGCGCCGGTGCGGCCGCCGCAGCCGGTTATGGCCCGCTGCATATCGGCACCGACATCGGCGGTTCGGTGCGCCTGCCCGCCGCCTGGTGCGGCGTGGCCACGCTCAAGCCAAGCCTGGGCCGCATCCCCATCGATCCGCCTTTCATGGGCCGCTGCGCCGGTCCCATGACGCGCACCATCACCGATGCGGCGCTCATGATGGGCGTGTTGTCCCAGCCCGACGCACGCGACCACATGAGCCTGCCCTTTCAGGAGATCGACTGGCTGAACCTGGAACACGACGTGCGCGGCCTGCGCATCGGTCTCTTGCTGGACGCGGGCTGCGGCCTGCCGCTGGATCCCGAAACCCGCGATGCCGTGGAAGCCGCCGCGCGCGCCTTCGAGGCCGCGGGCGCCATCGTCACGCCCATGGCACCGTGGATGACGCCCGGCATGCTGGACGGCGTGGACCGCTTCTGGCGCACCCGTTCGGCCATCGACCTGGCCGCGCTGCCTGACGACCGGCGCGCCAAGATCCTGCCGTTCATCCGCGCGTGGGCGGAAAGCGGCGCCGGCCACAGCGGCGAAGACGTCTTCCGCAGCTACTACGAAACGCTGAACGTGCGCGCGCGCACCGTCGCCGCCTGCACGCCGTTCGACTACGTGCTGTCGCCCGTTGCGCCTGTCGTGGCGTACAACGCCGAGTGGCCCTCGCCCACCAACGAGGTCGCCACCACGATGCACCACATCGGCTTCACGCTGCCCTTCAACATGAGCGAGCAGCCTGCGGCCTCGGTCAATTGCGGCTACACGAAGGCGGGCTTGCCCATCGGGCTGCAGATCGCGGGCGCGCGTTTTGACGACCTGGGCGTCCTGCGCGTGGCGCGCGCCTGGGAGCGGATGCGTCCCGCGCAGCGCCCCTGGCCCCAGCCGCCCGCGGCAAACTGATTTTCCACGGCAACCCACAGGAACATTCCATGCGTTGGCTTCTGGCAATGATCAAGCACGAGACGAACACGTTCTCGCCCGTGCCCACCCCTCTTGAACGCTTCTTTCGCGGCAGTCCCGAGATCCTGGCCGGCGAACGCGCCATCAGGGCCTACGAAAACACCGACAGCGGTCTGGGCGGCTACATCGAGGTCGCCCGCCGTGAAGGCGCCGAAATGGTGGTGCCGGTCGCGGCTGAGTCCTGGCCCAGCGGCCCCACCAGCGCGCAGACGCATGAGCGGCTGTGCAGTCTGATCCTGGACGAGGTCAAGCGCGGCGGCTTCGACGCCATTCTGCTCGACCTGCACGGCGCGATGGTCGCCGAGGGCGTGGAAGACGCCGAGGGCGACCTGCTGCGCCGCCTGCGCGAGATCGATCCCAAGACGCCCGTCGCCGTGACGCTGGACATGCACGCCAACATCTACGACGACATCGTGCGCAATGCCACGGTCATCAGCGGCTTTCACACGTACCCGCACGTGGATATCCGCGATGCCGGCGTGCGCGCCGCGAATGTCATCGTCCGCACCCTCAAGGGCGAGATCAAACCGGTAATGACCTGGGCCAACAAACCCATGTTGCCGCACATCATGTGCCAGGGCACGCACGCCGCGCCCAACAAGCCCCTGCAGGAGCGGTGCAAGCAACTTGAGGCAAGCGGCGTGCTGGCCGCGTCCGTGTTCGTCGGCTTTCCCCACGCCGACATTCGCGAGGCCGGTCTGAGCGCGGTCGTCTGTACCGACGGCAACCTTGCCGCCGCCGAACAGCATCGCGACGAATTGCTTGAACGCGCCTGGGAAGGCCGCGCCGACTGGGTGTTTCATCCGGAACCGCTGGCGCCCACGATCGCGCGCGCCAAGGCCATCGAGCAAGGCCCCGTCGTGCTGCTGGACCACTACGACAACACGGGCTCCGGCGGCACCATGGACACGACCGCCGTGCTGGCCGAGGTGCTGCGCCAGGAACTGGACAACGTGGTGTTCTACGCGATCTGCGACCCGCAGGCCGCGCGCGAAGCCGCCGACGCAGGGGTGGGCAACACCATCACGCTCAAGCTGGGCGGCAAGCTTCCCATGCCGGCCATCACGCAGCCCAGTGAACCGCTGGATGTGACCGGCCGCGTCAAACTGGTGTTCGACGGCGTATACCTGAACCGGGGTCCCATGTATCGTGGCGTGCGCAACGATACCGGCCTGACCGTGGTCATCGACACCGGCCGCGTGGAGATCGTGGTCGTATCCCGGCACCAGGAGCCCTTCGACATCAACTGCCTGCTGTCAGCGGGCATCGACCCGCTGCAAAAGCGCTACGTGGTCCTGAAAAGCCGCATCCACTGGCGCGCCGGATTCTCGGACATGGCCACCGAGATCATTGAATGCACCGGGGTGGGCGTCACGACGTCCGACTATGCCCAGCTTGAGTTCAAGCATGTGCGGCGCCCCATTTATCCCCTCGATCCGCTTTGATCCCATCCGCTTTGTCGACAAAAGCCGGCGCCTTGAGCGCCGGCTTTCATTTTGAAATCTTCGGTAACGGTGGCGGTGTTCCGCGGGACACGCGTCTCGGTATACTCCGCGGCGGGCCTGACAGGCCGATGAACACGCGTATTCCGACGGATCCGCCCAAGCGGACGCGGTGGCACCATCAGCCGCCCTGACGGATATGACTCGACAATCAACGATACAAGCAGAACGATGAAAAAGAGCGTAGCGATCACCCTCGGCGTGGTCATAGTGGGAGCGGGAAGCTGGATCGGGGCCACGTGGTACACCGGCAAGCGCATCGAAGAAGACGCGCAGCGCCATCTGGCGCAGGCCAACGAAAAGCTGGCCAAGCTCACGCCGCTGTTCGGCTTGCGGATCGATCAGCTCAAGTACGAGCGCAGCCTGTTCTCGACCCAGGCGCGCTATGGCGTGTCCTTCATCAAGAACGACAAGGGTCTGGACGATCTGCCCGCGGGCATGATCGAGTTCGACGCGAACGTCGAGCACGGCCCCTTCCCCAAGAGCGCCCTGGCGCGCGGCGCCATTGCGCCCAAGCTGGCGTTCATCCACACCGAGATCGCCAAGACGGACAACATCAAGCCTGTCTTCGAGTTGACCAAGGACGTCTCCCCGCTGATCGGCGACGCGATCGTCAGCTACGGCGGCAACGCCACGTCGACCGCCGCGATTGCGCCGATCCTCGTCACGCACGACGGCGCCACGCTGAACTTCAGCGGCATGAAGATCAATGGCACGTTCGACCGCGACACGCAGGCCGTCAACGGGCAGGCCGTGATGGACAAC
Source organism: Achromobacter sp. (assembly GCA_032015805.1). Lineage (GTDB taxonomy): Bacteria > Pseudomonadota > Gammaproteobacteria > Burkholderiales > Burkholderiaceae_B > Achromobacter. The sequence goes on along the minus strand of DALZRX010000290.1, from coordinate 2,226 downwards.
CTGCTGGTGGACGCCAGCAAGGGCAACGATCCCTTCACGATGACGCTGGACGGCATGACGGTGGGCGTCGACAGCCGCATGGGCAAGTTCGGCATCTCCATGGGCGATTCGGATGTGAAGATCAAGCGCATCGACGTCGTGCGCCCGCTCGATAAGATGAAGGTTGCGCTGGACAACTTCGCCTATGGCGTGAAGCTGTCCGAAGACGACAAGTCGATCAATGTGCAGGCCTCGTACCAGACCGGCGACCTCACGGTGAACGACGTTGCCCTGGGCAACGGCCAGGCCGTGATCAAGCTGGCGCGTCTGGACGGCCAGGCCGTCAAGCAGCTTTCGGACACCTACAACCAGCTCATGCGCCAGTACATGCTGGGCGCCACCGACGAAGGCCTGAAGGACGAGCAGTTCGACGTCCTGCTCGACAACGCCGGCAAGTTGCTGTCGGGCAATCCGTCGTTCAGCATCGATCCGCTGAGCTGGAAGACCGCCAAGGGCGAAAGCAAGCTGACCTTCACGCTTGATATGGCCAACCCGGCCAACGCCAAGGACCTGACCCCGCAGGAAATCGTGGTCCAGGCGATCAAGAAGATCGACGCCTCGCTGGTGATCTCCAAGCCCATGGTCAAGGACCTGATGGTGCAGTACGCCATGAAGAAGGAAGGCGTGCCCGCCGAGAAGGCCGCCACCGACGCCGACGAAAACATCCGCCAGATGGCCGGCATGGCCGAAATGTTGAACGTCGGCAAGAACGATGGCGACAACATCGTGGGCAAGTTCACCTTTGCCGAGGGCATGGGCGACCTGAACGGCCAGAAGATTCCCGCTGAGGAACTGTTCAGCGGCCTGCTGGGCGCCACCGGCATGAACGGGCTGGACGATGAGGACGACATGCCCATGATCGGCATCGATGAGGATGCGGAACCCGCCGCCGCCGCGCCGGTTGCGGGCGTGATGCAGGACTTCGGCCTGGACGACGTCGCCAGCATGCTGGACGACATGGGCTACACCGTCACCCGCACCGACGGCACGGATGGCCCCGTGCTGGTTCTGAGCCCGGGCACCACCGGCGCCACCGACCTGCGCCTGGAGTTCCTGTGCAACGACTTCACGGAAAAGTGCCTGGACCTGGTCGCCACCGCCACGTACGCCACCAAGAAGCCGATGACGCTCAAGGCCATCAACGCCTGGAACCAGGAATACCGCTGGAGCCGCGCCTACCTGGACGACAAGAACCAGGCCGTGCTGCAGATGGACATGAACGCCGAGGGTGGACTGGGCAAGGACAACCTGCAGATCCTGCTCAATACGTTCATCAGCATTGCCGAAGACTTCGGCGCGGCCGCCAAGGCGCCCGCCAAGTGATGCGTTGCCGGCCTTGAGCCGGCATCAGCAGAAAGCCCCCGCCTGTTCAGGCCGGGGGCTTTTTTTTCGCCATGATCGCGGGAATCGGCAAGGTGTCCGACACCCGTTGAGACGCTGCGACAGCCTGAAGATCATCTCTCCAGGGTGTCAGGCACCGTACTGCGCTGCCGGCCTCCGTCTGGCGCCAGCAGACACGGACCTTACGCGTAGGCTTCGATCGGCAGGCAGGCGCAGACCAGGTTGCGATCGCCGTAGGCGTTGTCCACACGGGCAACCGGCGGCCAGTACTTGGCATCGCGCAGCGTCGCCACCGGGTAGGCGGCCTGCTGGCGCGGGTAGTCGTGCAGCCATTCCTCCGCCAGCAGCATCTGGGCGGTGTGCGGCGCGTTCTTCAGAACGTTGTCGTCACGGTCGCGTTCGCCGCGCTCGACCTGCGCGATCTCCTCGCGGATTGCGATCATCGCGTCGATGAAGCGGTCCAGTTCGGCCACGCCTTCGGATTCCGTGGGTTCGACCATCAACGTGCCCGCCACCGGGAAGCTCATGGTGGGCGCATGGAAGCCGTAGTCCATCAGGCGCTTGGCGATGTCTTCGGCGCTGATGCCGCTGGTTTCCTTGAGCGGGCGCACGTCCAGGATGCACTCGTGCGCCACGCGGCCGTTGCGGCCCGCGTACAGGACCGGATAGTGGTCGCGCAGGCGGGTGGCAATGTAGTTGGCGTTCAAGATGGCGACTTCGGTGGCGCGGCGCAGGCCGTCCGCGCCCATCAGCGCGATGTACACGAACGGGATCGGCAGGATGCCGGCCGAGCCGAACGGCGCGGCCGAGACCGGGCCAACCTTGGCTTCGCCGGGCAGCTTGCCC
>DALZRX010000289.1:0-5567 GCA_032015805.1 Achromobacter sp. | reverse complement strand
GCGGCCGCCCTACACGCCGGCGTTCAGCCCTGAGCCTTGGGCGGCTGGGCGTAGCTCACGCCCATCCCCGCGCGCACATCGTTCTGGATGCCATAGGGCGCGATGGGATAGCGCAGGCCATTGGCCGCCAGCGCCTTCATGCCTTCGATCGCAATGGGCAGATAGCGCGGCGGCATCGCCATGAGCATTTCCTCATCGGGCACGCCGCCATAGCGGCGCTCGGCGAAACAGGGCAAGGACAGGCTGGGTTCCCCGGTGGCCAACGCACGGCCCCAGGAGTCCGCACAGGCGGTCTCGCCCACGACGCTCCAGTCAAAGCGCCGGTAATTCTTCCATTGCAGGCCGTTGATCAGGATGATCATCTGGCCCGGCGTGGCGTAGACGAGGCAGATGTCCGGCGGATCCAGGCGCCCGGACGCCAGCGGGGACACCACCATGGCGCGGTACTTTCCGGCCGGCACACAGGACAACGCCTCCTGGCGAGCCCGCGCGTCCGCTTCGGTCGCATGCCAGACGCCTACGTATTCCTTGCCGCGCTTCCAGTCTTCGTCCTGGGGCCCCAAGCCGATGACCGCGCGGCATTGCGCGCCCACAAGGTCGTCGCCGGTGATGCCTACCGTCCAGCCGAGACGCGCCGCCATGCCAACGATCTGGTCGGTGGTGTGGGTGGCCTTCGGCCGGCGCAAGCCCTTCACGCCCGCCATTTCGGCCTCGTTCTCGTAGAGCTTCATCCCGATGACCGTGGTCTTCAGGCGCAGCAGCCGGTTCAGGTCATCGACCAGCGACGCCCACTCCAGCGAAGTTTCCTGCCTTGTCTCTTCCATGTTCGTCCTTTGGACTGTTGTAAGCGGCCTGCCCGGCACGGGCCCGGCGCTGCCGCACGCGGCTAAGACTACAACGCGTCAGGCGAACCCGTCGATGCCGCGCATCAGCGCGGTGGCCATGCGCGGCTGGCGCAACTGCTCCAGCCACCAGCGCAGCGCCCGTCCGTCGTGATCGCCGCGCCAGGCCAGATACAGCAGATTCGGCTCGCGCGGCGTTTCCGTGGCCATTTCCAGCAGCTCCCCGCGCGCCAGCAGCGACGCCACGCGGTGCCGCGGCACCCAACCCACGCCCAAGCCATCGCGCTGCGCCAGAATCTTGGCGCGCATGCTGGGCACCGCCAGCGAGGCCTGCCCCCCGACCCTGCCATAACCGCGTGCCGCCGCCCCGCGCGCGGTATCGGCAACGACGACCGCGCGATGCTGCTGGATCTGGTCCTGGCGCAGCGGGGACGTTGCCTTGGCCAGCGGATGCCGCGAGGAGACGGCAAACAGCCATTCCATCTCGCCCAATGCCGCCCATTGCAGATTCGGCATGGTTTGGGGCTCGTTGGTCGCCCCCACGATCAGGTCCGCCCGCCCCTCGCGCAACGCCTCCCAGGTGCCGCCCAACACCTCGTGCGTGAAACGCAGCGTCACTCCCGATTCAAGCTTGTCGAATGCCTGGATGAGCGGCGCCATCAATTCGAATTCCAGGATTTCATCGCTCACGATATGCAGGCGGTCTTCCCAGCCGCTGGCGACCTGCCGCACTCGCTGCGTCAGCCGGCTGACGTCCTGCGCCAGCCGCCCGGCTTCTTCCGCAAGCAATTGGCCCGCGGGCGTGAGCTGCAACCGGTACCCACGCCGGTCGAACAAGAGCGCGTCAAATCGTTCTTCAAGCTGCCGCGCCGCGTGCGACACGGAAGACGGCGCCTTGCCCAGGCGTGCCGCCGCCCGGGACAGGCTGCCGCTGTCGCGGATGGCTTCCAGCAGCGCCAGTTCATTCGGGCTCAACATGTGCGATTCCTTCGAACGTGTTTATGCGCCAGATCGTACGACAAAGGGCCGGTCCAGGCGCAACATGGCTACACCTCACCTCCCACCAAGGAATCCATCATGAACCGTTTTGAACAGAAGACCGTCCTGGTCACCGGCGGCACCAGCGGCATCGGCCTGGCCGCCGCCCAAGCTTTCGCCGCCGAAGGCGCCCGCGTCATCATCACCGGGCGCGACGCCGCCGCGCTGGAGAAAACCCGCAACACCCTGGGTGGCAGCGCCCTCGCCATCCAGAACACCGCCGGCGCGCCGGGCGCGGCCCCGGCGCTGGCCGACGCATTGGCATCGGCGGGCGTGCGTCTGCACGCCGTCTTCGTGAATGCGGGGATCGCCAAATTCGCCACGCTGGCCGACGCCACGGAAGATCTGTGGGACCAGACATTCAATACCAACGTCAAGGGCGTGTACTTCCAACTGCAGGCGCTGGACCCGCTGCTCAACGCCGGGGCGTCCATCGTGCTCAACGGCTCCATCAACGCCCACATCGGCATGCCGTCGTCGTCGATCTATGCAGCCAGCAAGGCCGCGCTGATCTCCCTGGCCAAAACGCTGTCGGCGGAGTGGCTGCCGCGCGGCATCCGGGTCAACGTCGTCAGCCCGGGCCCCGTCGCCACGCCGATCTACGACAAGCTGGGCTTGGACCCCGCCACACTGGAAAAGACCGCCGCCAGCATTCAGGCGCAAGTGCCGCTGGGCCGCTTCGGCACGCCCCAGGAAATCGCGGCCACCGTGCTGCATCTGGCTGCGCGCGAGTCGGCATTCATCGTGGGCACGGAAATCATCGCGGACGGCGGCATGAGCCAGCTTTGAAGGACGGCGGGGACCGGTGGCCTGCAGTGCTAGGATGCGAATCATGACCTCGATCCTGCATGCCCATCCCATCGATCCCGCCGTGCGCGAACGCGTCATCGCGACCCTCCAGGACATCGAACGCCGCCACGACGTGCGCGTGCTGCTTGCCTGCGAATCGGGCAGCCGCGGCTGGGGCTTTGCCTCGCCCGACAGCGACTACGACGTGCGCTTTCTGTATGTGCACAAACTGGACTGGTATCTGCGCGTTGCCCCGCAACGCGACGTGATCGAACTGCCCATCGACGATGAACTCGACGTCTCGGGCTGGGAGTTGCGCAAGGCCCTGCAGTTGTTGCGCGGCTCCAATCCCACCCTATTCGAATGGCTGGATTCGCCCATCATCTATCGCCAGGACGAGGTGACCAGCGCGTGGCTCCGGCACTTTCGCAGCGCGTTTTTCTCAAGCACCAAGGGCCGCTGGCACTACGTATCGATGGCCGGCCGCAACTTCCGCGAATCGTTGCAGGGCGAGACCGTGCGCTTGAAGAAGTACCTGTACGTCCTGCGGCCGGTCCTGGCCGCCCAATGGATCGACAGCGGCCGAGGCGTGCCGCCGATGCGCTTTGCCGACCTGGCCGATGCGATGATCAAGGACGCCGCGCTGCGCGCCGAGGTGAACGAACTGCTGGCCATCAAGATGGCGGCGGACGAGTCCGAGCACGGCCCGCGCTTTCCGCTGATTCACACCTATCTGGAAGCCACGCTGGCCGAACTGGAAAAGGCCCCCTACTTCGACCGGCCCGATGGCCAGACCGAGACGCTGGACCGATTCCTGTACGAGGTTGTCACGGGCGCGCCGCTGACGTATTGACGGCGTTTCACGTATCATCCCCGGCCCCTTGTTATTCATGGAACGATCAAGCATGTCCGACATCTCCAAGCCTTTCGACGTCCAGACCTTCATCGCCCAAAGCATGGAAGGCATGCAGGCCGCCACCGCCGCGCATTGCGCCGCCTGGCATCTGGATGACGCCGAGCAGTGGTCCGTGGACATGGATAGCGGCTTGATCGTGTTCCAACTTCCGGGCGGCATGGTTGCCTCCGCGCCGGTGCAGATCATTGGCACGTCGAACAGCGAAGACGGCAGCTTCCTGTGGGGTTGGGACCACCCGTCGGTCCCGGCCGAGCTGGCCGAGCACGCGCAACTGGCGCTGGCCTTCGGGCGGGCGCATGGGCTGCAGGCCTACACGACGCGCAAGATCGCCTGCGACGATGCGCAAGCGTGGGAGTTCGCCGCCGTGGCGATGCGCCTGGGTGAAGCCAACGGCACGTATCGCGCGCAGGCGTCAGAGACCGCGCACGTGTGGATGACGTTTGGCCAGGTGTCCTTGTCGGCAGCAGGCCAATGACGCTTGCGTCGGGGGCAATTGGCCTGTTGCTGGCCGTTGCCGTCTGCGCGTTGATGCACGTCGCGGTCATGGCCATGACGGGGCGCGCGCTCGGCGTGGCGCTGGAGGAACTGTCCTTTGGCCTGGGGCCGCGCCTGCTGCGCGTGGGCAAGCTCAGCATCAGGCTGCTGCCTGTCGGCGGCGCCGTCCGCTTTGCGACGACAGATGGCGCGATGGCGGCGAGCGACGTGCAAGCGCTTGATGCGCGGCCGCTCGGCACGCAACTGCTCATCGGCGCATCCGGCTGCATCGTCCTGATCGCGCTCGCGTGCGCGCTGCTGGGCGCCATGGCGGGTGTCCATGCAGTGGCAGCCGGCTTCGTGAACATCGTCGGCGGCGCGCTGTCGCCGCTGCATACGGCGCAGGCGGTGCTGGCCCGCGTGGAAGCCGCCGCGCACGGCCTGCCGTTACTCACCCTGCTGGGGTTGACCGCCGCGACCACGGCGGCGCTGAACCTGCTGCCCCTGCCGGGCGCAAATGGCGGATATCTGCTGGGCGCGCTGGGACGCGGCGCCGGCCTGGACCAGCGCTGGCCGGCCTCCATCACCCAGATCCTGCTGCTGGCCTACGTTGCGCTTGCGGCGTCCTGGCTCTTTGCGGCCGCAGTCTATCTGGCAGGCTGAACAAGGCCCCCGGCGTCAAGCCGGGGGCTTTGCGTTAACGGTACAGCACCGTCGGCAGCCACATCCCGATACCCGGGAACACATACAGCAGGAAGATCGCGACAACCTGGATTCCCATAAACGGCAACATGCCCAGGAATATCTGGTTCAGCGTCACATGCGGCGGCGACACGCCCTTCAGGTAGAAGGCCGACATGGCCACCGGCGGCGACAGGAACGCGGTCTGCAGGTTCAGCGCCACGAGCAGGCCGAAGAATAGCGGGTCGATGCCGAAGGTATTGAGCAGCGGCACGAAGATCGGCATGAAAATCACGATGATCTCGGTCCATTCCAGCGGCCAGCCCAGCAGGAAGATGATGATCTGCGCCAGCAGGAGGAACTGGATCGGCGTCAGTCCCAGCGACAACACCCATTCCTCGATTATGCGTTGGCCGCCGAGCAGCGCGAAGGCCGCCGAGAAGATCGACGATCCCACGAACAGCCAGCACACCATGGCGCTGGTCTTGGCCGTCAGGAACACCGACTCCCGCAGTACGGGCAAGTTCAGCCTGCGATAGGCCAGCGCCAGCAGTGCCCCGCCCATGGCGCCCATGGCGGCGGCCTCGCTGGGCGTGGCCAGGCCGAAGCCGATCGATCCCAGCACGGCCGCAATCATCACGGCCAGCGGGAAGAACGACCCCATGAGCATCTTGAAGATTTCCAGGCGCGCCCACGTCAGCGCGGCGTAGAACACCGCCAGCATCACCGCGCAAATGCCCGCGAAGATCCAGAACCCGGTCGGCGCGGCAATGCGGGTGTCCGCTGCGGCGGGCGCGGCTTGCTGCGCGGTCGGAGCGGCGCCGGCT
>DALZRX010000288.1:0-5592 GCA_032015805.1 Achromobacter sp. | reverse complement strand
GTGGGCGCCGGCGTGGCGGCCAAGGCCAAGCCCGACGGCTACACGTTCTTCATGGGCGGCGCGCACCATGCGCTGGCGCCTTCTCTGTACAAGAACCTGAGCTACAACATCCAGAAGGATTTCGTGCCGGTCGCCCTGGTGGCGCAGCCACCGCAGGTCGTCGTCATCAACGCGGGCAAGCTGCCGGTCAAGACGCTGCAGGAGTTCATCGAGTACGCCAAGAAGCGTCCCGGTGAAATCAACTTCGGCACGGCGGGCAAGGGCAGCACGCACCATCTTGCGGGCGAGCTCTTCGCCATGCAGACCGGCATCAAGCTGGTGGACGTGCCTTACCAGGGTGCGGGCCCGATGCTGTCGGCCCTGATCGGCGGACAGGTGGACATGGCGTTCGACGGACTGGGGTCGTCGGCCGGCCACATCCGCGCCGGCGCGATCAAGCCGCTGGCCGTGGCCGCCACCGAGCGCTCGCCCTCGCTGCCGGACGTGCCGACGGCAGCCGAGGCCGGCGTGCCTAACTACAACGTGTCGACCTGGTATGCGATCTGGGCGCCCGCGGGTACGCCGAAGGAAGCCACCGACAGAATGGCCGCCGAGATCACCAAGGCGCTGAACACGCCGAAGCTGAAGGAAACCTGGGCGGGCAACGGCACCGGCGTGCCCACGCTGACCGGCGCCGAATTCGGCAAGTTCGTCGACAGCGAAGTCCAGCGCTGGGCCAAGGTCGTGAAGGACTCCGGCGTCACGCTGGACTAAGGCCTCAGCGCCAATCGCTCGCCTGGCTGAGCCGGGCGAGCTGGTCATGCGTCAGCGTCAGGCTGGCGGCCTTGACCAGCTCGTCCAGTTGGGCGAGCGAGGTGGCGCTGACGATGGGCGAGGTGATGCCCGGTTGCGCGATCTGCCAGGCCAGTGCCGCCTGCGCGGGCGTGCAACCGGCGTCCTCCGCGACCTCGTCCAGCGCTTTCAGGATGCGGTGGCCGCGGTCGTTCAGGTAAGTGTCCACGATCTTCTTGCCACGCGCGCTCTTGCCCGCGTCGTCGGGGCCGCGGTACTTGCCGCTGAGAAAGCCGCTTGCCAGCGCGTAGTAGTTGATCGTGCCCATCTGCTGGGTTTTCACCAGGCTTTGCAACCCGGATTCAAACGGCTCGCGCGTGTACAGGTTGTACTCGGGCTGGATGCTCTCGTAGCGCGGCAGGCTGTGCCGCTCGCTGGCAATCAGCGCTTCCGACAGCCGCACCGCCGTGTAGTTGGATGCGCCGATCGCGCGCACCTTGCCGCCTTCGATGTGCTTGGCGTATTCGGCCAGCGTGTCGGTCAGCGGCGTGGCCGGGTCGTCCTGGTGGGACTGGTACAGGTCGATGTAGTCCGTCTGCAGGCGGGCCAGCGACGCATCCAGCGAACGCCGGATGTACGCGGGCGACAGGCCCTTTTCGCCCGGCCCCATTTCCATGCCGACCTTGGTGGCGATCAGCACCTGGTCGCGCTTGCCCGAGCGCTTGAGCCACTTGCCGATCAGCGTTTCGGATTCGCCGCCCTGGTTTCCCGGGACCCAGCGGGAATACATGTCGGCCGTGTCGATGAAATTCAGGCCCGCATCCACCAGCGCATCCAGCAGGGAAAAAGTGCCGGCCTCGTCGACGGTCCAGCCGAAGACATTGCCGCCGAAGGTAAGCGGGGGAACCTGCAGGCCGGATCGGCCCAATGCGCGTTTGATCATGGTTGGCCTCGGAATGCGGCACGCGGGCGCGCGGAACGGGATGAACGGCGTTCGCCCGGCGGATTTCAGTATATTCACGCCGCCGCCCCAGCGTGGCGCATGCTCGTGCGCATGCACCATTACAGGGATTCCCCCCAACTCCAATTGGCGGGCGGCACGTTAGACTATACGGCTTTATGGCGGCACCAACGGATGGCAAATCCGCGGCAGCCATGAAGACACCGGCAAATTCAACACGCAATACCAAGGGTTCAAGGAGCAACCATATGCTGATCGGAAAAAAACATTTTCTGTCGGTTGGCGCGATGGCGCTGGCAATGGCTATCGCCGCGCCGGTCGCCGCGCAGCAGAAGTCCGTCGCGGTTACGGCCATTGTCGAACACCCGGCGCTGGACGCCGTGCGTGACGGCGTGCAGGACGCCCTCAAGCAAGCCGGCTACGAGCCGGGCAAGAACCTGAAGTGGCAGTATCAAAGCGCGCAGGGCAACAACGGCACGGCCGCCCAGATCGCCCGCAAGTTCGTCGGCGACCGTCCGGACGCCATCGTCGCGATCGCCACGCCGTCGGCGCAGGCGGTCGTTGCGGCCACCAAGGACGTGCCGGTGGTGTATTCCGCCGTGACGGATCCCGTTGCCGCGCAGCTTGTGTCCAGCATGGACGCCTCGGGCACCAACGTGACCGGCGTGTCGGACCTGCTGGCCCTGGACAAGCAGGTTGAACTCATCAAGAAGATCGTGCCCAACGCCAAGCGCGTCGGCATCGTCTACAACCCGGGCGAGGCCAACTCGGTCGTGGTCGTCAAGAAGCTCCAGGAAATCCTGCCCAAGTCGGGCATGAGCCTGGTCGAAGCCGCCGCCCCGCGCTCGGTGGACGTCGCGTCCGCCGCCCGCAGCCTGATCGGCAAGGTGGACGTCATCTACACCAACACCGACAACAACGTCGTGTCGGCCTATGAGGCGCTGGTCAAGGTGGGCAACGACGCCAAGATCCCGCTGATCGCGTCGGACACCGATAGCGTCAAGCGCGGCGGCATCGCCGCCCTGGGCATCAACTACCGCGACCTTGGCGTGCAGACCGGCAAGGTCGTCGTGCGCATCCTGAAGGGCGAAAAGCCCGGCGCGATTCCGTCGGAAACCAGCTCGAAGCTGGAGCTGTACGTGAATCCGGGCGCCGCCGCCAAGCAAGGCGTGACCCTGTCCGACGCCCTGGTCAAGTCGGCCGCAGTGGTCGTGAAATAATACGGCGCGATATCGGCCCCGCCATGCCTATCCGGCGTGAGCGGGGTTTTTCTTGCGTTTTTCGTGGTGTCTTGCTTACCCGATGGTCTACAGGGCGGCAGCGTTCACAAGATGCTCGCGGCCCGGCGTCGTTGCTTCCTGGACAGGTCTTGCGATCCGCTGGCGCCGCCGGCGTGGATACGCATGGGCGGGAAACGAGAGAAAATGCATGCCGGGAAACGTTTATTGCGAAAGCTCGGGTAAAACTGACCCGCGAACGCAAGAAATCGCGCGTTTCACTTCTTTAATATGCTCGTTTCTTATCTTGATTGGATCTGACCCATGTCATTGTTCTCGTTGTTAGGCGCACTGGAGATCGGGCTGATCTTCAGCCTGGTGGCCTTGGGCGTCTTCATCTCCTTTCGCCTGCTGCGCTTCCCGGACCTGACCGTGGACGGCAGCTTCCCGCTGGGCGGCGCGGTCTGTGCGACGCTGATCGCATCGGGCACCGATCCGTTTTCAGCCACCATCATCGCCACCGTGGCCGGGGCGGCCGCCGGGCTGGTCACGGGCTGGCTGAACGTCAAGCTGAAGATCATGGATCTGCTGGCCAGCATCCTGATGATGATCGCCCTGTATTCGATCAACCTGCGCATCATGGGCAAGCCCAATGTGCCGCTGATCACCGAGTCGACCGTGTTCACGATCCTGCAGCCTGAGTGGATTTCCGACTACGTCGCTCGTCCGCTGATCCTGATCGTGATCGTGATTCTGTGCAAGCTGGCGCTGGACTGGTTCTTCGCCACGCAGACCGGCCTGGCCGTGCGTGCCACCGGTTCCAACGGCCGCATGGCGCGCGCGCAAGGCGTGAACACCGGCCGCATGATCCTCGGCGGCATGGCGCTGTCCAACGCGCTGGTCGCACTGGCCGGCGCGCTGTTCGCGCAGACGCAGGGCGGATCTGACATCTCGATGGGCATCGGCACCATCGTGATCGGCCTGGCCGCGGTCATCGTCGGCGAAAGCATCCTGCCATCGCGCAAGCTGGTGCTGGCAACGCTGGCCGTCATCATCGGCGCCATCGTCTACCGCTTCTTCATTGCCCTGGCGCTCAACAGCGATTTCATCGGCCTGAAGGCGCAGGACCTGAACCTCGTCACCGCGGTGCTCGTCACGATCGCCCTGGTCATCCCCATGCTCAAGCGCCGCCTGGTCGGCAAGAAGGGGCGCTGATATGTTGTCCGCAAAAGACCTGAAAATCACCTTCAACGCGGGTACGCCCATCGAGACCCGCGCGCTGCGCGGCCTGACGCTGGAGATCCCGTCGGGCCAGTTCGTGACCGTGATCGGTTCCAACGGCGCGGGCAAGTCCACGTTCCTGAATGCCGTGTCGGGCGACCTGCCGGTCGACTCCGGCCGTATCGACATCAACGGCGTGGACGTGACGCGCCAGCCGGTGTGGGCGCGGGCCGGCAGCGTCGCCCGCGTGTTCCAGGACCCCATGGCGGGCACCTGCGAAGACCTGACCATCGAAGAAAACATGGCGCTCGCGCAGATGCGCGGCGCATCGCGCGGCTACAGCCGCGCCGTGAAGGCGTCGATGAAAGCGGGCTTTCGCGAGCGCCTCGCCACGTTGGGCCTCGGCCTGGAAAACCGGCTCACCGACCGCATTGGCCTCCTGTCCGGCGGGCAGCGCCAGGCGGTCAGCCTGCTGATGGCGGCGCTGCAGCCTTCGCGCATCCTGCTGCTGGACGAGCACACCGCCGCGCTCGATCCCCGCACCGCGGACTTCGTGCTGCAACTGACGGCGCGCATCGTGGCCGAGAACAAGCTCACCACCATGATGGTCACGCACAGCATGCGCCAGGCGCTGGACGTCGGCGACCGCACCGTCATGCTCCACCAGGGCCAGGTCGTGCTGGACGTGTCGGGCGACGAGCGCCGCGGCATGGACGTGCCGGACCTGCTCGCCATGTTCGAGCGCGTGCGGGGCGAGAAACTCTCGGACGACGCCCTGTTGCTGGGCTGATGACGAACAGCGCGGTCCTTGCGGACCGCTTTTTTTTGCCCGCAAGACCGCCGGACCTCTGCTACCATCGCCGCCTTGAAAAATCCGGTGAGCAGGGAAGCAACGATGGAAACCAGCCAGGCGTCAATCGACGGCATGTACAGCAAGATGGCGCAGAACGGCTGGGATACGTTCGGGCCGTTGAAGTGGGGCTACTGTTTCATGGCCGGATGGGAAGAGGCGCTGAAACTGATCCATGGCGAGATCGCCGATAGCAATTACCGGTTGGAAAGCCTCCAGCAGTCTGAAGACGAGGATGGCGGCTGGATGATGATCGTGAGCAAGGTCGAAACCCTGCCCGCGGACAAGCTGTATCGGCGCTGCATGGCATTCAATGAACTGGCAGACGCCTACGGTGCGCTGTTTGACGGCTGGGATGTGGAACGGGTTGCGTGAATGCTAAATGAAGCGGCCGGGCCGGAAGGCCTGGTGGCGTGACGCCGCGTCGCCATTGAGCATCAGGTCGCCCAGCACCTTTGCGGTGCCCGGCGCGGTGCTGAAACCGATGTGTTGGTGCCCCAGCGCCAGCCACAGGCCGGGATGGCGCGGCGCCTCCCCGATCATCGGGCGGCTGTCCGGCAGCGTGGGGCGGC
>DALZRX010000287.1:1802-5617 GCA_032015805.1 Achromobacter sp. | reverse complement strand
CGGCCCGTACAGGCCCGCCCGCCGCAGCGCCGTCGACGAGACCGGTTGCGCCGCCAGCGCCGCCTCGGCCTCGAGCAGCACCTGCCCGTTGAAACCTTGCGGCGCGGGGGGCGTGTCCTCATCGACCCAGCCGCCATGATGCTCGCCATACACCGCGCTGGACGACACGAACACGATGCGCTTCAACCTGGACGGATCCAGCGCCTTCAAGACGTTGGCCAGGCCATCGACAAACACGCCGCGATAGGCCTGCGGATCGCGCGCGCCGGGGGTGGGCAGGTGGATAAGCCGCGTCACGCCTTGCGGCAGGTTGACCAGCGTGTCCGGGCGCGTGATGTCGCCCGGCAGCCATTGAATGCCGCTCGTGTCGCCTGCGGGCGGGTGGCGGCGCAGCGCATGGACCTCGTGGCCGCGCGCCAGGAAGCGCTGGGCGGCGCGCTGGCCCAGGTCGCCGCAGCCGATGAGAAGTACGCGTTCGCTCATGTTGTCGCTCCAGGCAGTCGGAAAAAAAGGCGCCCCGCGGGGCGCCTTCCGGATGGGCGCGGTGCGCCCTGGGTATTACATGCCGCTGTAGACCGGCCCTTCGCCGCCTTGCGGCGCCACCCAGACGATGTTCTGCGTGGGATCCTTGATGTCGCAGGTCTTGCAATGCACACAGTTCTGCGCGTTGATCTGCAAGCGGTCGTCGCCGTGGTCGTCCTTGACGAACTCATACACGCCGGCCGGGCAGTAGCGCGATTCGGGACCGCCGTACTTCGCCAGGTTCACCTTCACCGGCACGGACGGATCCTTGAGGGTCAGGTGGACCGGTTCGTTCTCATCGTGGTTGGTGTTGGAGATGAACACCGAACTCAGCTTGTCGAACGTCAGCTTGCCGTCGGGCTTGGGGTAATCGATGCGCGCGCATTGCGACGCGGGTTGCAGACAGGCGTGGTCGGGCTTGTTGTGGCGCAGCGTCCAGGGCATCTTGCCCTTGAGCACCAGTTGCTCGATGCCGGTCATCAGCGTGGCGACCGTGCGGCCTTTCTTGAACCACTGCTTGAAGTTGCGCGCCTTGTTCAGTTCCTCGTGCAGCCAGGAGGCTTCGAAGGCCTTGGGGTAGGCGGTCAGTTCGTCCTGGCGGCGGTCGGCGACGAGGGCGTCGAAGGCGGCTTCGGCGGCCAGTTTGCCCGACTTGATGGCGGCGTGGCTGCCCTTGATGCGCGAGGCGTTCAGGAAACCGGCTTCGCAGCCGGCCAGCACGCCACCCGGGAACGTGAGCTTGGGCAGGGCCAGCAGGCCGCCGGCCGTGATGGCGCGGGCGCCGTAGGAGATGCGCTTGCCGCCCTCGAACGTGCCGCGGATGGCGGGGTGCGTCTTGTAGCGCTGGAATTCGTCGAAGGGCGACAGCCAGGGGTTGGCGTAGTCCAGGCCGACGATCATGCCCACGGCCACCAGGTTGTTGTCCAGGTGATAGAGGAACGAGCCGCCGTAGGTGTCGGCGTCCAGCGGCCAGCCGGCGGTGTGGATCACCAGGCCGGGTTTGGACTGGGCCGGATCGACTTCCCACATTTCCTTGATGCCGATGCCGTAGGACTGCGGGTTGCGGCCATCGTCCAGCTTGAAGCGTTCGATGAGCTGGCGGCCGAGCTGGCCGCGCGAGCCTTCGCTGAACACCGTGTAGCGGGCATGCAGTTCCATGCCGGGCTGGTAGTGGTCGGTGTGGCTGCCGTCGCGGGCCACGCCCATGTCGCCCGTGGCCACGCCGCGGACGGCGCCGTTTTCGTCGTACAGCACTTCAACGGCTGCAAAACCCGGGAAGATATCCACGCCCAGCGCTTCCGCCTGCTCGCCCATCCACTTGACGACATCGCCCAGACGGACGATGTAGTTGCCTTCGTTGTGGAAACACGGCGGCAGCAGCCAGTTGGGCGTGGCGCGTGCGCCGGTCTCGGACAGGAACAGGAACTTGTCCTGCGTGACGGGCACGTTCAGCGGCGCGCCTTTCTCTTTCCAGTCGGGGATGAGCTCGGTCAGTGCCAGCGGGTCCATGACGGCGCCGGACAGGATATGAGCGCCAAGTTCCGCGCCTTTTTCAAGTACGCAGACGCCAATCTCCTGATTCTTTTCAGCGGCCAGTTGCTTCAGACGGATTGCTGTGGCCAGGCCGGCGGGACCCCCGCCAACCACGACCACGTCATATTCCATCGACTCGCGTTCAGACATTTGCAAAGCTCCCCGTATGTATTCCATATTTGGCTGGAAGTATTATCGGCGATTGTATTGCAGGCGAGGGTCCTGTACGCCTTCGCATTTCTTTTAGCCTTCAGGAGTTATTGGTGAACCCGGACAATCTGTCTGCGCGGCTGCTATCGGTGGGCGACACCCATCAGCTCGAATTGCCCTTGCGCTGGGGCGATTCGGACGCCTTGAACCATCTGAACAACACGCTGTATTTCCGCCTCATGGAAGAGGCCCGCATGCAGATCTTGTATAACGCGGGCTTCAAGCTGCCGGCCGACGACGGCGCGATCCTGGCGCATGCGTCCTGCGATTTTCTGCGCCCGCTGACCTATCCGGCCACGGTGCGGGTCACGCACAAGGTGACGCGCATCGGCCGCTCAAGCGCTGAATTCGAGCTGCTGCTCGAAAAGGTCGGCGACGACGCCGGTCCCTATGCGCGTGGCCGCAATGTGCTGGTATGGATGGACTACGTGGCCAATACGTCCGCGCCGTGGCCGCCCGAAGTCCTGGCGCAGATGGGCACGCAGTTCACGCCGGCCAGTTGAGCCGGCCTGGGCCCGCGGGCCGCGCACCGGCCAAAATAGCGCGTGCTTTGGCCGGTCATGTCGGTAAAATCTAGCGCAAAATCAGAAAAGCAATGAGGGCGCGCCACCCTCGGCGCCACCGCTTCACGGAAATCGGGCCTCGCCGCGATGCCCGGGTAGCGGGCGCCAACAGCCGCGCCCCAAGGAAAGACTGGGCTTGTCCCGATCTCCCGATTTTTCCGGGACCCGTGCGCGGGTAGCGGCGGGGCGGGCTCACTTTGGTTAGACCTTAACTAGGAGTTGGAGCGATGGACAAGGTTTATGCAAGCGCCCAGGAGGCGCTGGCAGGCATCGTCAAGGACGGTCAGATGATCGCCGTGGGCGGTTTCGGCCTGTGCGGTATCCCCGAGGCGCTGATCGCCGCGTTGCGCGATTCGGGCGTCAAGGATCTCACCTGCATCAGCAACAATGCGGGCGTCGACGGTTTTGGCCTGGGCCAGTTGCTCAACACGCGCCAGGTGCGCAAGATGATCGCGTCCTACGTGGGCGAGAACAAGGAATTCGAACGCCAGTACCTGTCGGGCGAACTCGAGCTTGAATTCACGCCGCAAGGCACGCTGGCCGAAAAGTTGCGTGCCGGCGGCGCCGGCATTCCGGCATTCTTCACCCGCACCGGCGTGGGCACCATCGTGGCCGACGGCAAGGAAATCCGCGAATTCGACGGCCATCAGTACGTGATGGAGCGTTCGCTGGTGCCGGACGTGTCGCTGGTCAAGGCGCACATCGCCGACCGCAGCGGCAACCTGGTGTTCCGCAAGACGGCCCGCAACTTCAATCCGAACGTCGCCATGGCCGGCAAGTTCACGGTGGTCGAAGTCGAGGAAATCGTCGACACCGGCAGCCTGGACCCGGATCAGATCCACCTGCCCGGCATCTATGTGCAACGGATCGTGCTGAACGCCACGCCCGAAAAGCGCATCGAACAACGCACCACTCGCCCGGCCTAAGGAGAAGACGACATGGCATGGTCCCGCGATGAAATGGCGGCGCGCGCCGCGCGCGAGCTGC
>DALZRX010000287.1:0-1743 GCA_032015805.1 Achromobacter sp. | reverse complement strand
GATCCCGGGCAAGATGGTCAAGGGCATGGGCGGCGCGATGGACCTGGTGGCCGGCGTCGGCCGCGTGGTCGTGCTGATGGAGCACGTCGCCAAGAAGAAGGACGGCTCCGAAGACATCAAGCTGCTGCCCGAATGCAACCTGCCGCTCACCGGCGTGGGTGTGGTCGACCTGATCATCACCGACCTGGGTGTGATGGAAGTCACCGAAAATGGCCTGAAGCTGCTGGAAACGGCGCCCGGCGTGACGGTGGACGAGATCAAATCCAAGACTGCTGCAAAGCTCGACGTGTCGGCGGTCCAGTAAGAACCGGCTAACGCCTGGCCAGAACAGGCCGGCCGCAGCCAAAACAAAGCGCCCGTGTGAACGGGCGCTTTTTCATTTTCCGGCCGGAGCGCGGGGGTGTGTCGCCCATGGCCGCTACGCGGTCTCCTGCAGCAGCATCCCCACGTGCGGGATGCCGTCTTCCATGTATTCCTCGGTGACCGGCACGAATCCGTGGCCGCCGTAATAACCCTTGAGCCGCGCCTGCGCGCCCAGGTAGACCGGCTGATCCGGCCATAGACGCTGCACTTCTTCCTTGGCGCGACGCATGAGCTCGTGGCCGAGCCCCGTGCCACGGGCCGCCGGGGCGGTAATGACGCGGCCGATGATGGCGCGGCCGTCGTTCAGTGCCGGCTCAAGCAGGCGGCAATAAGCCATCAGTTCGCCGTCTTGCCACGCCATCAGATGCTCGGTCTGCCCCTGCAGGTCCTTGCCGTCCATGTCCAGAAATACGCAGTTCTGTTCCACCACAAAGACCTCCGAACGCAATCGCAGGATGGCGTAAAGCTCGGCGGGGGTCAGGTCGGCGTGAGGTTTGCAGGTCCAGGCGGGCAGCATGCGGGTCATTCCAGATTGCGGGACAAAAATAAGGTCAACAGCGTAACGCAAACCGGCCCCGATTCTTTGGGTCCGATTGTTACATCTATTCACGGGTATACCCTTAGTATGAAAATCTATTTTCTTAACTAAAATTTGTGTGTAAACAGATTTACATAAACCCGCCGCCTGATATCCACCCGCTGTTGATGACCAAGTCCGCCATTACGATCGCTGATCGGATCGCCCGGGCCCAGCCCGCGCTGAGCCGGACTCAGCACAAGATGGCCGAGTACGTGCTGGCGCACCAGTTTCGTGTGGCCACGATGACCATCGACGAGTTTGCGGTGGCAGTCGGCGTGTCAATCGCCACGGCCAACCGCTTCGCGCGCGCCCTGGACCTGCCGGGATACCCGCAGTTCCGTGCCGAACTGGCCCGCGGCTTCGAGGCTGCACTGGAGCCGGTCGAAAAGCTGCGCACCGAACTGGCGCACTCCGCCAGCGCCGTCCAGATCTTCGCCGCGACGCTCGAAGAAGACATCCGCAACGCGCAACGCAACCTCCAGGCACTGGACTCCGACGCCTGTGAGCAGGCCGTCGACGCCATCCTGGCCGCCGAGCGCGTCTTCATCATCGGCTTCGGCGCCAGCGGGTTTCTCGCGGGGCTGCTGCAACGCGGCCTGTGCATGCATCTGCATTCGGTCGAATCGCTGGCCGGTCCCGGCGGCGTTTCGCACGCGGCGCGCCAGATGTCGCGCATGACGGGCAACGACCTCGTGATCGCCATCGGCTTTCCGCGCTACCTGGCCGACACCGTGACGCTGGCCGGCGCGGCCAAGCAGGCCGGCGTGCCGGTGCTGGTGCTGACGGACAAGCCCACTTCG
>DALZRX010000286.1:0-5618 GCA_032015805.1 Achromobacter sp. | reverse complement strand
CGCCCCGGCGGGCGCGGCCGTCGCGTTGGCGGGGGGGCGCCCTAGGTCAACGCCATGCCGCCGTCCACCCGCAGATTGGCGCCCGTGATGAAGCTGCTGTCATCACTCGCGAGGTACAGCGCGGCGCGCGCCAGCTCATCCGGGTGGCCCATCCGGCCCAGCGGAATGGCGGTCGCCATGGCCTCGTCCAGGCCAGCGCGTTTGTCAGCGGCCAAGCCCAGTTTTTCAAGGATCGGCGTGTCGACCGGACCGGGGCTGATCACGTTGACGCGGATGCGCCGCGCTTTCAATTCCAGCGCCCAACTGCGGGCCAATGCCTCGACAGCGGCCTTGCTGGCCGCATAGACGGCGTGACCTTCCAATACCTTGGCGCTGGCGATCGAGCTGACCAGGATGATGGACGCGCCGTCGTTCAAGACGGGCAGGGCTTTGGTCACCCCGAAGAACACGCCCCGCGTATTGGTGGCGAACTGCCGGTCGTAATGCTCGACGGACACCTGCGCCGACGGCTCCAGGATGGCGGCGCCCGCGTTTGCCATGTAGATGTCCAAACCGCCAAACCGCTGCCGGATTTGCGCCACCACGCGGTCGTGCGTGTCCAGGTCGGCCACGTCTCCAACGAGGCCCAGCGCCTCATGGCCGACGGATTCCACGGCCGCGTCCACCGCGTCTTGCCGTCTGCCCACGATGACAACTTGCGCGCCGGCGTTGGCGAACGCCCGGGCGGAAGCGAGGCCGATGCCGCTGTTGCCGCCGGTGACGAGGGCGACTTTTCCCTGTAGTTGGGTCATGATTTTTTCCAGATGATTGATGGAAAACCCACTCTATCTGTTCCCTTAAGCGTTAAATAGGTAGTCTTCCTACAATCACCTGTTCCGGAATGTCATCAATGGACACGTTGCCCCATGCGTCAGCCCTGGTCGCCTTCTTCACCACCGTAGAGGCCGGTTCGTTCAGCGCCGCAAGCCGGATCCTCGACTCTTCGCCCTCCGCGGTGTCGAAGGCCATCGCTCGGCTGGAACAGCGATTCGGCGTCAGGCTGTTTCAGCGTTCAACCCGGGTGCTCACGCTGACGCCGGAGGGCGCGGCCTACTACGAGCGGGTTGCGCCGCTGCTGCGTGCGCTGGACGACGCCAGCGAGGTCATGCAGCCCGAAGCCACTGCGCAGGGCCGCCTGCGGATCACGGCGCCGGGCGATCTGGGACGCCTGCTGATGACGCCCATCGTCGACCGCTTCCTGCCCGCACACCCCGCCCTGAAGCTGGAAATGAGCCTTGCCGACCGGCACGTCGACCTGATCCGAGAAGGGTTTGACCTGGCGATCCGCGCTGGCCAGGTCGCGGATTCCGACCTCAATGTCCGGCAGCTTGCGCAATTGCCCCTCGCGCTGGTGGCATCGCCCGCGTATCTGAAGCGCCGGGGCGTGCCCAGCAGCATCGCTGACCTCTCCGGCCACGCGCACGTGCGCTACCTGCTGTCGGGCAGCGCGTTTCCCATCACCTTCGCGTCGGGCGAGGCCATTCGGCCGGAGGGTGTCTTCGACACTGACGACGGCACTGCGCTGCGCGCGGCAGCCTTGGGCGGCCTGGGCATCATCCAGATCCTGCGTCTGGCGGTAGCCGAAGATCTCGCGGCCGGGCGGCTGACCGTGGTGCTGCCCGACGTGCAACTGCCCCGCGTTCCGATTTCCGTGCTGCACGCCTTCGGCCGGCATGCACCCGTGCGGGCACGCCTATTCATCGAATTCCTGGCCGAGCAGTTGCATTCCCTGCCATAGGGCCGATTTGCGAAATCGCAACAGTGATGCGAGTTACACCCTGACCACTGCCGTGTTAACGACCTTTTCGATAAACTAACCGACTATCATTCGCATTTACGTTTGTTATGAGAGGTCGGGAAGTGTCTGAGGAAAGGCCGTTTTCAATGGACTCGCGGGCGGTGCGGATCGCGCCTTGCCTTGCGCTGAGCATGCTGTTGCCGATCCACGCGGCGTATGCGCAAGACGCGCAGCAGGCGACCACGCTACAACCGGTCACCGTTACGGCTGGCGCGGTCGGCGATGGCGACTTGCCGCCGGTCTACGCGGGCGGGCAGGTTGCCGAAGGCGCCCGGCTCGGCATGATGGGCAACCAGTCCGTCATGGACACGCCGTTCAACGTCACCAGCTACACCTCCGAACTCATCAAGAACCAGCAGGCCCGCACGTTGGCCGACGTCATGGCGAACGATCCGTCGGTGCGTTTCACCACGTCCAGCGGCCATGCGTACGAGAACTTCCGCATCCGCGGCTTCGACGTAAATCAGAACGATGTGGCCATCAACGGCATGTACGGGCTTGCGCCAATGGGCCGCACACCCGTGGAATTCGTCGAGCGGGTGGAAGTGCTGAAGGGCCCGAATGCGCTGTTCAGCGGCATGGCGCCAAGCGGCGCTGTCGGCGGCACGGTGAACCTGGTCACCAAGCGCGCGACCGATACACCCACTGCCACGTTCGGGGTGGATTGGTTGTCTGACGGGCAACTGGGCACCACGATCGACGCCGGCCGGCGCTTTGGCGCCAACAACGAATGGGGCGCGCGCGTCAATGGTTCGTTCAGCGATGGCGCCACGACATTGGATGGGCAGTCCCGAAAGCGTGAATTTCTCTCGGCGGGCCTGGACTATCGCGGCAGCGCCTTGACCGCGTCCATCGACGCCTACCATAGCCAGGAATCGTTCACGGGCGGCACCCCGGCCATGTTCTGGTTTGCGAGCCCCGAGGTGCCCGTTGCGCCGGATCCCCGGATCAACCAGTTCCGCACGGCGTACGGCAGCATCCAGAGCAACGCGGTATTGGGTCAGGCCGAATATCGGTTCAACGAGCATGTCTCGGCGTTCGCGGGCGTGGGCCGGCGCGACAGCGATCAGTCGGGCCTCATCAACGGCACCCACGCCAGGCAGATCGACGCCAGTGGCAACTTCACGGGGCAGATCGTGGGTCAACGCGCCTACACCGATGCCACCACCGCCGAGGGCGGCCTGCGTTCGCGTTTCAAAACCGGTAGCGTGGGGCACGAGCTCGTGCTGCAGGCGTCCTACCTCAAGCTCGAGGACGGATCGGCCACCGGTCCAGCCTCGGTGTTCAGATCCAACATCTATGACCCCATCACACCGATCATGCCGGCGGTACCCGGCAGCGCGCCCAAGACCAGCGAGAACACGCTGACCAGCCTGGCGCTGGTCGACACGATGTCGTTCCTGGACGACAAGCTGCGCGTGACCGGCGGCGTACGCAACCAACGCGTGAAGACCAGCAACTTCGACAAGACGGGCAAGACCACGGCGCGCTACGACGAAGACGCCGTGACGCCAGCGGTGGCCATCGTCGTCAAGCCGTGGGGCCCCGACCTGTCGTTCTACGCCAATTATGTCGAAGGCCTGAGCAAGGGCGACAGCGTCACCGACACCACCGCAGCGAACTTCGGCGAGGTCTTTGCGCCGTACAAGACAAAGCAGAAGGAATTGGGCGTGAAGTGGAATGCCGGCACCTTCACCAACACGTTGGCGCTCTTTGAAATCGAGAAGCCGATGCTCGTGACCGAAGGCACGACGGCCAGGCCCACGTACGCCGACGGCGGTGAAAAGCGCGTGCGCGGCGTGGAATGGAATACGTTTGGCGAGATCACGCAGGGCGTGCGCGTGCTGGGGGGTGTGACCTACACGCAGGGCACGCAGGTCAAGACATCGTACGGCCGCTACAACGGCAATACCGCCGTCGGCGCACCGCGCTGGCAGGTCAACACCGGGATGGAATGGGACACCCCGTGGGTACCGGGCTTGACGCTCACTGGCCGCATCCAGGCGACGTCCCGCCAGTATGCGGATTCGGCCAACAACATCGAGATCCCCGGCTGGGGCCAGGTCGACCTGGGCGCGCGCTACGCAACGCAGGTCAACGGCCGCGACGTCGTGCTGCGCCTGAACGTCAACAACGTGTTCAACAAGTACTACTACGCCGGCATCTTCAGCGACACCACGCCGATCGCGACGCTGGGTCCTGCCCGCAGCGTGATGGCGTCCGCGACGATCAGCTTCTGACACGCGGTCCGCGTTGCACCCGCCCCATGACCGGATGGCCGGAATCCGGCAGGGGCGGACCCGATTACCCTTCATCCCGGGACGACCATGCCAGTCCTCATCGTTGCGAGCCTGACTGCCTTGTGCATCGGCTGCTTCTGCGTTTATCGCGCTTCGCCCAATCAGCAGTGGGGGGCCGCTCCTTGGGCCGCCGCCCCCGCACGCACGGCGGGGCTTGCGCTGCTGGCGCTGGGCGGCTCGGGCTGCCTGTCCGCATTCAGCGCGGTGGCTGCAGTGTTCGTATTCAGTACGGCGCTGATGCTGTTTTTCGGCCTCATCCCCTACGTCGGCGCACTGCGGGGCATGCGACGGGTGCAAGCCGATGAAGCCCGCTAAGCCCGCGCCCATCCGACGCGACTGGGTGTCCAAGAGCCTGGCCGGGGCGTTGCTGGGGTTCGCGATCGCCATGGGCGCCAGCGCGCTGCTCGCCGCGCTGACATCCGAGGTGCCGCTTGCGACCCGCTCGCAGCTTGCCATGTGGCTGGTGCCGCCCGTTTGGCTGGGCATCCTGTCCGCCGTTTACTTCTTCGGCAGCGGTCTGCGCGCCTGGGGCTGGCTGGGCGGGATCTGCCTGTTGCTCTACGGCGCCCTGTACGCGGCCGGCGCGCTTTAAGCAGGAGGGCTGCAAGCATGCGAGCCGACTACATTCGGATCTACAAATCCGTACATACCTGGACCGGCATTCTGACCGGCATGGCCCTTTTCATCGCGTTCTATGCGGGCGCGTTGACGATCTTCAAGGAGCCGATCGCCCGCTGGGCTTCGGCGCCGTCCGGAACGGCGATGGCGCCGCTTGAAACCGCGCCCGACCTTATCGCCAGGACACTGACTGCGCGGCCCCAGGTAGCCAAGGGGTTCACCATCCACGTGCAGGAGACGGAACACGTGCCCGCCCGCATGGCGTGGGAAGTGCGCGATCCGGCGGCCGACAATCACGACGAGTCATCCGTGCGGCACTACGTGGCGCGGCTGGACGCGGGCGGGGCGCTGCAGGTGGAGAATGCCGATCCGAGCGGACTCGGCGCGTTCATCGATGTCTTGCACCGGGTAGTGGGTCTGCCTGCCGACAGCGATCCCAACCGCTGGTTCATGGGGGTGGTCGCGTCGCTCTATGCGATCGCGCTGGTGTCGGGCGTCATCGTGCTGCTGCCATCGCTGGTCAAGGACTTCTTCGCGCTGCGTGTGGGTAAAAACCTCAAGCGCATGTGGCTGGACGCGCACAACGTGGTGGGCATCGTTTCATTGCCATTCCACATCGTGATGGCGCTCAGTTCGGTCGTCTTTGCCTTTCACGACGGCATCTATGACATTCAGGACCGGCTGATGTACGACGGCAAGCTCGAATCGGTGTTCCAGCGCGCCGGTGGCGCCGCGCCGGACGCCGCGCCTCGCGATCCGTCCGCCATGCTGGCTCCCGAGGCGCTGCTCGAACAGGCACGCAGGGTGTCGCCATCGTTCGAGCCCAGCGCGCTGCAATATACGCAGGTGACCGGGCCGCGCGC
>DALZRX010000285.1:0-5627 GCA_032015805.1 Achromobacter sp. | reverse complement strand
TCGTTCGCACCCGCCACGGCGAGGTCTCCGCGGCGGCGGCCCGCCTCTGCATGAGCCAGTACGAACGCTACTCCGTCGCCGGCGCCCTGCAGGACGCACTGACGTTGCGGCCCCAACGCGGCACTTCGATGGCGTTGCCGCAAGGCGCCACGGCGGCGTTTGACGGGGACCACGCCTGGGCGCGCGAGGACAACGCGCAGGCCGGCTGGCGCAGCGGCATCCTCAGCGTGCGGGACACCCGGCTTGAGGAAGTGGTGGATCAGTTGCGCGCCTACCAGGCCGGCCTGATTCGCGTGTCCCCCGAGGCCGCGGCACTGCGTGTCTTCGGCGTCTTTCCATTGGACGATCCGCGCCGGGCGCTGGAAGCGCTGGGCGACACGCTGCCCATCCGGGTGCACCGCTATGGGCCTTGGCTGACGCTGGTGGATACCGCCTGAAAAAATTCCGCGGGCAGTGAGGGGATTGCAAGCCGGCAGCCGTCATGACTTGTGACGCAACCGAAATCCTCTCACCGCCATCCCTGCCAACATGAAATTTCCCCTGCCCCCCGGCGCCGCGCTCGTCGCCTGCGCGCTGAGCGCCTGCGTGCTGACCAGACCCGTCCACGCCCAAGACACGCCTGCCGCCATGCAACCGGCCGCCCTGACTTACGATCTGCCGGCCGCGCCGCTGGCCGACACCCTTAGCCGGATCTCGCTGCAAAGCGGCAAGCCCATATCCGCCGGCGCCGAACTGGTGGCCGGCAAGCAGGCCGGGCCCGTGCGTGGCGTCCTGAGCGCCGAAGCGGCCGCAAGACAGGCGCTGGCAGGCAGCGGACTGGAACTCATCGTCACCCGCAGCGGCGTGCTGAGCGTGCGGCCGTTGCCCGCGGCCGGCGCCGTGACCGCACTCGAGCCGGTGGTCGTCACCGCCAGCGGCATGATTCCGCCCAGCGAAGGCACCGGCTCGTACACCATGCCGGAATCCTCTTCCGCCACGCGCATGCGCCTGACCATGCGCGAAACGCCCCAATCCGTCAGCGTCATCACGCGCCAGCAGATGGACGACCAGGGCATCGTGAGCGTCGCGGGCGCGTTGGAGCAGACGCCGGGCATCACCGTCGTCCAGGACAATTCGGAAGGCTATAGCTTCTACTCGCGCGGGTTTCAACTTCAGAATTTCCAGTTCGACGGCCTGCCCAGCCTGTCCAGCGATGGTGGCAACGTCCGCGACAACTACAGCATCACGAACACGGTCATCTATGACCGCATTGAAATCCTGAAAGGCGCAACCGGCCTGGTGAACGGCGCCGGTTACCCTTCCGGCGTCGTCAACTTCATCGGCAAGCGGCCCACGCAGGAGTTCCAGGGCAGCCTGAGCGCGGGCGCCGGCTCCTGGGATCGCTATCGCAGCGAAGTCGACCTTGGCGGCCCGCTGAGCGAAAACGGCAAGATTCGCGGCCGCGTGGTTGGCGCCGCGGAGACCCGGGGCAGCTTCATGGATTACGCCAGCGGCAAGGAGTATGTCGGTTACGGCATCCTGGAAGCGGACCTGTCGCCGCGAACCAAGGCGTCGCTGGGCGTGGATTATCAGCAGAACAGGAATGACGGCACTTCCAACACCCATCTGCCGACGCTGTTCTCCGACGGATCGCAGGCCACGTTCTCGCGCTCGACAAACCCCGCGGACAAGTGGGCGTGGCGCAATCAGGACACGACGCGCGTGTTCGCCGACATCGAGCACCAGTTCGAGAGCGGGTGGCGCGTCAAGCTGGCCGCCGCCCACCGCAACTACAGTTCGCGCGAACTGATCTCCGGCATGAGCAGCGCGCTGATCGACGTGGATACGCACAGCATCGACCACGGCTTCTACACGGGCGGCGCCTCCCGCTTCAACACCGATTCGCGCGAGAACAGTGTCGACGTCCAGGCCTCCGGCCCGTTCAGCCTGTTTGGCCGCCAGCACGAGCTGGTGCTCGGCTACAACGCCGCGCGCACGCATTCGCAGTCGAACCGCTACGACGGCGACACGGATCCGCTGATCGACGACGCCTTCAACTGGAACAACAACGCCGCCGAACCCGGCAGCTACGAATGGTGGCTGACCCACAACGTGCTGGTGAACCAGAAGATCCTGTACGGGGCGACCGTGCTGCGGCCTGCGGATGGCCTCGCCTTCATTCTTGGCGGCCGGTTGACGGATTATTCGTGGAGCCTGGACGGGCGCCTGGGCAATGGCCGGAGCTCGCATTACGCCACCAGCGTAGACAACAAGTTCATCCCTTATGCGGGCATCACCTACGACCTGGACCGTTGGAACACGATCTACGCAAGCTACACCGACGTATTCAAGCCCCAGGCCTACAACTTCGATGCCAACGATCGCCAGTTGGATCCCCTGACCGGAAAGAGCTACGAGATCGGCGCCAAGGGCGAATACCTGGACGGTCGGCTGAACGCCAGCATCGCCCTGTTCCAGCTCAAGCAGGACAATGTCGCCGAACCCGACCCGAGCGGAGCATCAACCCCGACGGGCGGCACCGCGTACATCGCCATTCCGGGTGTGACCACGCGTGGCGTCGAGCTGGAGGTGTCCGGCGAAGTCTCGCCCGGATGGCAGATCAATGCCGGCTACACCTACAGCCGCTCGCGCGATCGAGACGGCAAGCGGGTCAGCGCCACGCAACCCGAACATCTGTTCAAGCTTGCCACGGCCTATCGCCTGCCGGGGGATTGGCACCGCCTGACCGTCGGCGCGAACCTGCATTGGCAAAGCAACACGTACTTCGCGCAGGACATCGACGCGGACTCTTATCGATTCACGCAGGGCGCATTCGGGGTGCTGGGGCTGATGGCGGGTTATGACTTCAACAAGGACCTGCGGCTGACCGTGAACCTGAACAACGTGCTGGACAAGCATTACTACTCCGGCATGGGCAGCTACAACTCGGTGTTCTACGGCGCCCCGCGCAACGTGTTCGCCCAGCTTCGCTACCGGTTCTGAGGTTTCAGCGACTGCACCAGCCGGCCCTGGCGATCGATGGCGCCCCACTCTCCGCCCGTGACAAAGCTGTGCTCGCCATCGCGCGTGCGCTCGATGCGGCAGCCCTTGCACACGGCCGCGACGCCGCCCTCGAACCGGGCCACCCAATCGAAAGGGGTGGCCAGCACGCGATTGAGCTGCTTATCGTAGAAGGCCATGCCGCCCGCCCAGGGACCGCGTGTGAAGCCTTCCTGGAAATCGTCGGCGCCGTTGTCGTAAGTCAGCACGGCGACGGCGCGCCCGTCCGGCCGCACCCAGTGCCAGAATCCATTGGCGGTCGCCGGCGACAGGCCGTCATCGCCAAAATCCATGCGTGCCATCACGGCGGGACGAAACTCGACGGCGTCGTTCGTGGCGCGAGCGCAGTGCTCGACATGTTCCAGCGTGCCCCCCGCCTCCTTGTCCGCAAAGAAGCACGGCAGGTCGTATTCGACGGGATTGCCCGATGACAGGGCCAGCGAGGCAAGCAGGGCGGCGATCAGCATGCGCGGCATCCTAGCATGGCGGTTGCACAGCGATCCGGCTGCCCGGCGCCCCAAAAGAAAACGGCCCCGAGGGGCCGCGTGTCGCATCAGTTGGCAGTGGCGCCCGACTCCTTGACCGCCTTGGCCCACGCCGCGATCTCGGTCTGGATGAACTTGCCGAATTCGGCGGTGTTCACGCCGGAGGCACGCGCGCCCTCTTCCAGCAGCCGCTGCTTGACCTCGGGCGCAGACAGCGCGCTGCTCAGGGCCTGATTCAGCTTGGCCACCACCGCGTCCGGCGTGCCGGCCGGCGCGACGATGCCGTGCCAGGACACGGCCTGGAAGCCCGGCAGTCCGGATTCCGCCATCGTGGGCACGTCGGGCATCGCCGACGAGCGCTCGGGCGAGGTCACGGCCAACGCGCGCAGGGTGCCGGCCTTCACGTGGGGCAGCACGCCCGGAATGGTGGTGAACATGAAGTCGGTCTGACCGCCGATCAGGTCCGTGATCGCGGGGCTGCCCCCCTTGTAGGGCACGTGCGTGAACTCCAGCTTGGCTTCGCTTTTGAACATCTCGCCAGCCAGGTGGCCCGGCGTGCCGGCGCCGGCG
Organism: Achromobacter sp.; assembly: GCA_032015805.1. Classification (GTDB taxonomy): domain Bacteria; phylum Pseudomonadota; class Gammaproteobacteria; order Burkholderiales; family Burkholderiaceae_B; genus Achromobacter. The sequence goes on along the minus strand of DALZRX010000285.1, from coordinate 1,533 downwards.
GAACCCATATTGGTCTTGTCACCCTGCGAACGGATATAGGCGATCAGCTCCTGCACGGTGGTGGCCTTGACGTTGGGGCCGACGACCAGCACGTTGGGCACGGTGGCCAGCAGCGTGACGGGCGTGAAGTCCTTCACCGCGTCGTAGGAGATGCGCGAGTACAGCGACGGATTGATGCCGTGCGTGCTGGCGGTCGCCAGCAGCAACGAGTAGCCGTCCGGCGCGGCCGAGGCCACCTGCTTGGCGGCGATGGTGCCGTTGGCGCCACCCTTGTTGTCGATCACGATCGTCTGGCCCAGCGTCTTGGCGGCTTCGGCGGCGACGGTGCGCGCCAGGATGTCGGACGTGCCGCCGGCCGAGTGGGGAACGGCCAGCGTGATGGGTTTGGACGGAAAGGTCTGCGCGTGGGCGGCCGGCAGGGCAGAGGTCATACAGGCGGCCAGCGCGGCGGGCGCCAGCAGGCGGGAGCGGAACATGGAAGTCTCCAGGAGGGTTGCCGATTGCGGCGCCTTCATGGGGCGCCGTCGTATCGGTGGTGAGGCCGGTCCGGTCAGTCCGAACCGAGTTGCAGCTTGTTGGGCTGGCGCTTTTCGATGGACCACTTCAAGAGCGCGGCCGAGCGATAGATGCCGTGCGCGAACTTTCCGTAGGGCAAGGTCAGGAACAGCGCCATCACCACGCCCAGGTGGATCGCCAGCAGCAGCGCCATCGCGCTGCCGTCGCGGCCCGCAAGCAATGCCAGCCCCGTCGCGCTGGTCAGGAACAGCAGGACGATGAAGCCCCGGTCCATCGGCTTTTGCGCGGCATCACCCTGCAGGGGGTGGCGCTTCACGTTCAGCCACAGCAATCCGGCGGGTCCGATCAACAGGCCGATGCCGCCCGCGGTGCCCAGCAGCACCGGCGCGCTGAAGATCGGGTACGGGGCCTGCAGATCCAGCAGATAGTGGTAGAGCGTGGCGACGCACGTGGCCGCGAAGCACAGCATGAAGCCGTAGAACGTGAAATGGTGAAACCGCCGGCGCCACAGCGTGAATGCGTCGTCGGCGTTGTTGCAACCCTTGCCGTGGCCGCCGTCCAGGTAGCGCAAGCGCAGCGCGTCGTGCGCCGCCTCGGCCACCGCCGCGCCCGAGGCCGCCCCCGGGCTGACGTTGCGCCAGAAGCGCGTCACGCCCACCGCCAGCGCCAGCATCGAGAAACCAAACACCACACCGAACATCAGCGCCAGGGTGTTGTGCGGAAACACGGCATAGAAGTTGCCCGCCATCGGCTCATGAAAGAGGCCGCCCGTCATCACCACCGCCAGCACCAGGAACAGCGCCAGGCCCGCCGCCGTCGCCAGCGACAGCGCCAGGCCGTTGCGCTTGTACAGCGTGCCCAGCGCGGCGGGCCAGGCGTAGTCCGTGTACGTCTGCATGCGCACCTTGGCCATGGCCTGCGGCACATTGACGGCGAACTCGTGCGGCGGCGCGTACTGGCACGCGTGCAGACAGGCGCCGCAGTTGTGGCACAGGTTGGCCAGGTAGTTCAGGTCGG
>DALZRX010000284.1:0-5661 GCA_032015805.1 Achromobacter sp. | reverse complement strand
GCTACGATTGCGGTCCGGAGCCTTCGCTCCGGACTTGCCTAGGCGGCCCCCCCCCCATCCTCATCCTCGTTGCCGCCTCCGGCGGCTGCCTTCGGATTCCGTCGGGCGCATCTACACGCCCCGCGCACCCAGGCCCCCACTGCGACGGGCTCCAGTCGTTTGAGCTTTACCGGCGGCGGGGCGAGTTGGGTTCTTTAGGTTCTTGCCCACGGAGGGGGAAGAGAGAAAGATCTTGCGGGGCCCGCCCGCGGCGGCCGCGCGGGCGGCCTTCGGGGGCTTACGCAGCGTCTTGCGTCGTGGCGATGCCGCTTCGCGTGTGGTGGCGGCGTTTCCGTTTCTTGTGGGGCTTCATCTAGGTGTCTGACACCCGAGTGAGATCAGCTTCAGGCCGAGTGCATGTCCCGCGGGTGTCAGACACCGGCATCGACGCAGTCCACGACACTCGCCACTAATCGCCAGTTGAACTCCAGTGCCCGATGGGCGGCGCGAACAGATCTGCAAGCTGTGGCAGCACGCCGGCGCGCCGCCCATAACCGCCCCTCCCCCGTCGGCGAGCGCCATTAGCAAACCGACCCCCGCCAGCGCGCAAGCGAACATCGCCACGACGCCCCACCGCCCATATGCCGATTGCCGCCGCCCGGGCGGCAGCAATTCGGCGACCCCGCAAATCCCCTGCCCCATCCACAGGTCTTGCAGCGCGCCAAACCAAAGACCCTGGCAGCACGGCGTCGCGGTCACCGTGGGCGCGAGCGCCGTCGATGCGCCCGAGGGAATCTGAAGGGAGCCGAAGGCGGACGAAGATGACGAGGGGGGAGTCCGGAGCGAAGGCTCCGGACCGCAATCGTGGGCGATCGTGCCCACGGTGACCGCGGCGTCGGGCGACCTACGAAGACTCCTGGCATGCGAAGACTCCCCCCAAAAAAAAGGGACCTCGCAGAAGAAAGACCAAAACACAGTCTCCCCCCCGCAAGGCCCCGCCAACGTCAGCACCTACTGACGTCACCGCAACACCGACCTCAAACGATCGTCAACGTCACATCAATGTTGCCGCGCGTCGCGTTCGAATACGGGCACACGATGTGGGCGGCCGCGACCAGCTTTTCGGCTTCCGCCCGATCCAGGCCCGGCAGCGAGATCTTCAGTTCGACTTCGATGCCGAAGCCGGTCGGAATTGCGCCGATGCCGACGATGCCGTTGACCGAGACGTCCGCCGGGATCGCGATCTTGTCGCGGTTGGCGACGAACTTCATGGCGCCCAGGAAGCAGGCCGAATAGCCCACGGCGAACAGTTGTTCGGGGTTGGTGCCCGCGGCGCCGGCGCCGCCCAGTTCGCGCGGCGTGGTCAGCTTGACGTCCAGGTTGCCGTCGTCGCTGACGCCACGGCCTTCGCGGCCTCCGGTGGCGGTGGCATTGGCGCGGTAGAGAACTTTTTCGATAGACATGGTGTGATTCCTTTTGGATGGAAAGTTGTGCTGCTTGCCTTGCGGGACCTTTCCCGCGCTGGCGGTCACGATGAACTACTGAATTGCCTGACTTTTAAATCGTGAACAATAATATCGTGCGCTATTTATAAAACCGGACGATGACAGGCATCATCCCGCTACCTCAAAGACTTTCGACCAGCTTTTCACGCAGCGCATGCAACGTCTTCATCATGCCCTGCGCCTCTTCCAGCGAACATTGCGCTGCGGCCCCGACACAATGCGGAACGGCCTCGGCCTTTTCACGCAGAGCGCGGCCCTGCTTCGTCAGGCCCACGATCACCTGGCGTTCGTCGTTCACGGCGCGCGTTCGCGTTACCAGACCTGCCGCCTCCAGGCGCTTGAGCAGCGGTGTAAGCGTGGCCGAATCCAGGAACAGGCGGTCGCCGATGTCCGTCACCGTGATTTCGTCGCCTTCCCACAGCACCAGCATCACCAGGTATTGCGGATAGGTCAGGTCCAGCCCCCGCAACAGCTTGCGATACACCTTGTTCATCGCCAGCGAGGTCGAGTACAAGGCGAAGCACAACTGACTGTCCAGCAGCAGCGGGTTGAAAGCGGCTTTGGTCTTGTTTCGGGATTTCATGGTGCGATATTAAATAGCGCGCGATTTATCGTCAACACTTTTTTTTGTTCGGGCGACTTAAGCCGCCTGCTCTCCTTGCGCCACCCCCCGGTCCGAGCCGTATTGCTTGAGGCCGTCCAGGTCCAGCACACGCACCGCGCCGTATTCGACATTCAGCAAACCCGCTTCTTCCAGCTTGCGCAGCGCCTGGTTGGCGCGCTGACGCGAGACGCGCGCCAGGTAGCCGACTTCCTCTTGCGTAATGGTCAGGCGCATGCCCATGCCGGGATACAGCAAAGGATTGAAGAGCTCGGCCAGACAGCGGGCCACGCGTGCGTCCGGATCCAGCAGACGGTCGTACTCCGCCTTGCCGATGAACTGCGCCACGCGCTCGTTCAATTGATGCAGCAGGTATCGGTTGAACGGAATACTGGTATCCAGCAACCAGTCGAAGGTGGCGCCGGGAAGGCGTGCCACCACGGAGTCGCGCAGCGCCACGATGTCGTACTTGCGGACCTCGCGTTTCAAGAGCGAACCCTCGCCGATCCAGCCGCCGGCGGGCACACCCGTCAACGAGGCGACCTTGCCTTCGGAATTGCCCACCGACACCTTGACCAGCCCCGCGAGCACACCGATCCAAGCCTGGGCGAGTTCGCCTTTGCGCTCTATGATCGATCCGGCAACGACCTGCTGCACGGAAAGGTCCCGCTCCACGCGCGCTTGCTGTTCGGCGTTGAGTACGCGGAACCAGGCGGCGGCGAGTTGCAGGGAGTCGGATAGCTGCATCGGGAATACCCTAAAAGGTCCTTGAATGTCGCGATGGTGACAGTTGGTAGCAACCCAACCTTATACCTTAACTCCTGCCGTAAATCTAAAACCAACTGGTCAAGCACGCCGCCGCCACTGCCGCTTCAACGCGGGCAAGTAGGCGCGATGCGCCCAAACCGGAGGAGACAACGTGGCACATTCATCGCCCGCATCTGCACAGATGCCGGCGGCGCCGGATACCTTTCCGGCGCTGCTGCTCGCGCATGCCAACGTTCGTGGGTCGCGGCCCGCGATACGAGAGAAAGACCTGGGGATCTGGCAAACCCTGACCTGGTCCGAAGTGGCGGAGCACGTCCGTCACGTCGCGCAGGGTCTTGCATCGCTTGGCATCCAGCCGGGCATGCACGTTGCCGTCATCGGCGAGAACCGCCCTCGCCTGTACATGGCCATGATGGCCGCGCAATCGCTGGGTGCGATACCTGTTCCGCTTTATCAGGACGCGGTCGCCCAAGAGATGGTGTACGTGCTTCAGGATGCGGAGATCAGCGTCGCGATCGTCGAGGACCAGGAACAGGTCGACAAGATGATCGAGGTGCGCGAGCAATGCCCCGCGCTCAAGCACGTGGTGTTCGACGACCCGCGCGGCCTGCGGCACTACGCCGATCCGATGCTGCTCTCTTATGAGCAACTGGAAGCGTTGGGCCGCGATTTCGCCACGCAGCACCCGGACTTCTACGCGCGCACCGTCGCCGCCGTGCAGCCGAGCGATCCTGCCGCCATGTTCTATACGTCGGGCACCACCGGCAAGCCCAAGGGCGTGGTGTTGACGCACCATGCGCTCATCGACCGCGCGCGCGCCGTGTCCGACATGGAGAAGCTTACCGACCAGGAAGACGTGCTGGCGTATCTGCCGCCCGCCTGGATCGGCCAGAACATGTTCTCGTACACGCAGTTGCTGGTCACCGGCTTCACGGTGAACCATCCCGAGTCGCCCGACACCGTGTCGATCGACATGCGCGACATCGGTCCCACCTATTACTTCGCGCCGCCGCGCGTGCTCGAAGGCCTTTTGACGCATGTGATGATCCGCATGGAAGACGCGGGCTTTCTCAAGCGCAAGCTGTTCGGCGCCTGCATGAAGCTTGCGCGCCGCGTCGGCACGAAGATCCTGGACGGCGAATCCGTGAACGCCTGGGATCGCATGCGATACGCACTTGGCAACGTGCTGATCTATGGCCCGCTGCGCAATGCCCTGGGCATGAGCCGCGTGCGCGTGGCCTACACGGCGGGCGAGGCCATTGGCCCTGACCTATTCGTCTTCTACCGCTCCATCGGCATCAACCTCAAGCAGTTGTACGGCTCGACCGAAACCTCGGTGTTCGTCTGCGTGCAGCCCGACGGCCAGGTACGCGACGACACCGTCGGACCGCCTGTCGCAGGCGTGGAGATCCGCGTGGCCGACAACGGCGAGATCCTGGTCAAGAGCCCGGGACTCTTCAAGGAGTACTACCGCAATCCTGACGCCACGGCCGAGGCGCGCAGCGCAGATGGCTGGTTCCACACGGGCGATGCGGGCTACCTGGATACGGACGGGCAACTCAAGATCATCGACCGCGCCAAGGACGTGGGCAAGCTGGCCAACGGCAGCCTGTTCGCCCCGAAGTACATCGAGAACAAGCTCAAGTTCTTCCAGCACATCAAGGAAGCGGTGGCGTTCGGCGCCAATCGCGAGGACGTGTGCGCGTTCATCAACATCGACCTGGAAGCCGTGGGCAACTGGGCAGAACGCCGCGGCCTGCCCTATGCCGGCTACACCGACCTGGCGGGCAAGGATGAGGTCTACCAGCTCATCGCCGACTGCGTGGAGCAGGTCAATGCCGACCTTGCCACCGATCCCAAGCTGGCCGCGTCGCAGATCAGCCGCTTCCTGATCCTGCACAAGGAACTGGACCCGGACGACGACGAGCTGACGCGCACGCGCAAGGTGCGCCGCGCCTTCATCGCGCAAAAGTACGGCGTGCTGATCGAGGCGCTCTTTGGCGGCAAACAGTCGCAGTTCATCGAGACCGAAGTGAAATTCGAAGACGGACGCACCGGCAAGATTTCGGCGGATCTGAGGATCCATCCGGTCAAGACGTTTCCCCCCATCACCGCCCGAGCCGCGTAGAGACCATGAGCAACAACGACCGCGACCAGCGCATCGGCGATGTCATGCTGGACATGCAGAACATCTCCCTGGCCTTCGGCGGCGTCAAGGCGCTGACCGATATTTCCTTCAATGTGCGCGAGCACGAGATCCGCGCCATCATCGGGCCCAACGGCGCGGGCAAGAGCTCCATGCTCAACGTCATCAACGGCGTGTACACACCGCAGCAGGGCGGCATCCAGTTCCGGGGCGAGCGCTTTTCGCGCATGAACCCGCGCCGCGCGGCCGAGATGGGCATTGCGCGCACGTTCCAGAACCTGGCGCTCTTCAAGGGCATGAGCGTGCTGGACAACATCATGACGGGCCGCAACCTGCGCATGAAGAGCGGCCTGCTGGCGCAGGCATTCCGACTGGGGCCCGCCGAACGCGAGGAAATCCAGCACCGCCAGTTCGTCGAGAACATCATCGACTTCCTCGAGATCCAGGCCTACCGCAAGACGCCGGTGGGGCGCCTGCCCTACGGCCTGCAGAAGCGCGTGGACCTGGGGCGCGCGCTGGCGATGGAACCGCGCCTCTTGCTGCTCGACGAGCCGATGGCAGGCATGAACATCGAGGAGAAGCAGGACATGAGCCGCTTCATCCTCGATGTGAACGACGAATTCGGCACCACCATCGTGCTGATCGAGCACGACATGGGCGTG
>DALZRX010000283.1:0-5707 GCA_032015805.1 Achromobacter sp. | reverse complement strand
GCGCCGCGCGACCAGGCCGGCCATGATGGCGTCGCCGCGTTCGTTCACCAGCCCGTCGGCCACCCCCTCGCGATCCGCCGCGGAGCGGTTCTGGCTGACTTTCCATTTGCCTTCGATGCGCGTGATGGGAATCTCGACGCCGATGATGGCGCGCATCTGCGCGGCGATGAAGTCCGCGGGCGCTTCGTCAACGCGCCACGGCTGGACGCGGGCCTTCTCCTGGCTTTCGGTCAACGCTTCTAGCTGGGCGCGCAGCCATGCCGGATCGTCCTGGATTTCCGGTGTGCCCCACACGTGCACGGCCACGAAGTTCCAGGTCGGCACCACCTTGTGCGTCTCTGCCTTGGTCGCGTACCAGGACGGCGTGATGTAGGCCTGTGCGCCATGGAAGGCCACCAGGCACTCGCGTCCCGCTGCCAGTTCCGCAAGCTGCGGATTGGCGCGCGCCACGTGCAGGCGCAGGACGCCATGCGGGCCTTCCGGATAGAGCAGACAGGGGATGTGATTGGCCATCAACCCCCCATCGCCGCTGGTGAAGACAACGCCCAGCGGGTGGGCGCGGATGAACTCGTGCTGGATTTCCAGCGAATCTTCGCGAAAGGCGGACGGCAGGTACATGATGGCGGCGCGGTGAAAGGGAGGGAATGCGACAACATACCGCGCGCGTGGCACCACTGAAAGAGCCACACAACCCGCGTTTCATGGAGCCATGACGCATCGTGCCCACGCGCCGTGAGCGCTGCCCCGCCCCATGCCCGCGCGTTTCTATTGTCGTGAGCGCCCGTACGCGGCGTTCATGCGCTCGCGGGCCTCGGTTTCATGCGCAAAGGCGCGATCATAATTTTCCAGGCAGCCAGGCGTGGGATTGGGCCACTGGATAGCGGCAATGGCTTCGGTGAGCGCATCGCGTGCCCGCTGCCATTCCTTGACCGCGGCATACCATTCGTTGCTGGTGTCCATAGATGCCTCCTTCTATGTGCACAAGCTCCGATCGTAGCGCCGACCGAGGCCGGCAAGAGAGCGTTTTCGCATGTTCAGAAGGATGATGCGGGCGCCGTGCGCAGCCGGCCTGCGCAGCCAAAAAATGCGGCGCGCCGCCGCACGGTTCAGGAAGATAATTGCGGGCATGCATCGCGCCGGTTTTGCGCCTGCCCGAGCGGGCGCTGTTCTTCTGAAAGGAAAGCCCATGAAGACCCTCGCACTCCGCGCGGCCTGCTGCGCGCTTATCGGACTGGCCGGCTGCACCAACCTGCCCAAGGCCCAGGACTATTCCACCGCGCTGGGCGAACCCCAGAGCGCGCTCCAGCAGGATCCGAACTGGAGCGGCGGCCGCATCTGGGTGCGGCCCGGTCCGCCGCTCGGCAGCCAGTTCGACAGAAAGCTGCTCATGGAAGAGGTGACCTACATTGCCGGCGACCGGCCAGACGAACTGGACTTCCAGGCGGACGCCGAGATGCGCCAGCGCGTGCTGGCCTACCTGAACGAAGCGTTGCGCAGGGAGTTTTCGCAGGCGGGCTATCAGCTCATCTCGAAGCCGGAACCGCGCTCGGTGCGGCTGCGCGCGGCCATCACCGGCACCTTCCGCAACGACCGCGATCCGCGTCCGGGGGAGTACGTGCCGATCGGCTACGTGCTGGGTCAGACCGCCAAGGCGGCCGGCATGCGCGACCAATCCGCCCGGCTGCTGATCGAAGCCTCGGCGCGCGACGCCATGACCAACCAGTTGCTGATCACGTCGCTGGGCGCGGTCACGGGCAGCAACCTGCCCGCCAACCGCAAGCCCACGGCCGCCGACGTGCAGAGCGCCATCGATGACTGGGCGCGCCGTGTCCGCGAGCAGTTCGACCGCATCTGGGTCGCGGAAATACCTAAGACCAAATGACGTGCGACGGACAATTTCCGCCTTCATATCACGATGTAATGAATATTGACGTCAACCCTCACTTACCCAGGGCCACGGCTAATGCTACTGTTCCGCCTGTGCAAGGAGTACATGCAATGGATCAGAAAACGAAGCCCTGGGCATTTCCCAAACCCCACCCTGAAAACACGCCACGCGGCGAACGCAACAAACAAGAGTTCGATTCGCCGCCCGAAGAGAAGAAGCCCGCGGCCAAGCCGCGCGCCAAGAAGCAGACGCCCGCGACAGGACGGGCTCGTCCGTGAAGCTGGCGGCAAAGGCATGCGCGGCCGCGTTGGCGGCGCTGTCGGCGCTGTCCATGGCGGTCGCCGCCACGCCCGACATCCAGACGGGCGACATGATTTTCCAGCAGTCGCGTTCCGCGCAAAGCCTGGCCATCCAGCAGGCCACGCATTCGCCTTATAGCCACATGGGCATGATCGTGACGCGCGGCGGCCAGCCCTACGTGCTTGAAGCCGCCGCACGCGTCAGCTACACCCCGCTTTCGCAATGGGCCGCCCAGGGCGAGCGCGGCCACTATGTGGTCAAGCGCCTGCGGGACACTTCCCTGCTCACGCCCGACGCCCGCGATCGGCTTGCAAAGGCTGGCGCGGCATACGTCGGCAAGCCTTACGACCTGGTGTTCGCGTGGTCGGACGATCAGATCTATTGCTCCGAACTGGTCTGGAAGATCTATCAGCGCGTCCTGGGCGTCAAGATCGGCGCGCTGGCGCCGCTTAAAAGCTTCGATCTGGCGTCGCCGGCCGTGCAGGCCAAGATGCGGGAACGCTACGGCAAGAACATCCCTTGGGAAGAACCCATCATTTCCCCGGCCGCCATGTTCGAGTCCGACCAGCTCGTGACCGTAGGGACGTTCTGACCGCTGCGCGCGGCGCCGCCACCCGCCAAGGAGCGCAATGACCGTTTCCATCCTGCTGGGCATTGCCATCGCAATCGTGGCGACATGGGGTGCGCTGGCATTGTGGATCCGCGCGCCGCTTTCACCGGCATGGAAGTGCGCGATCGTGCTGGCATGGATCGTCGCGGCCCTGGCGGGCATCGCCGGATTGGCGAGCCACACATGGCGGCCAGGGCTATATGTCTACTGCGTGGCGCTGGTGGCCCTGCTTGCATGGTGGCTACGCATCCGCCCCTCCAATGACCGGCCATGGATCCCCGAGGTCGCTCGCCAGACACACGGCAAGGTCGAAGGCAACGCCGTCACGCTGCACAATGTGCGCAACTTCGAGTGGCGCTCGCGCACCGACTTCATCCCCCGCTGGGAAACGCGCCGCTATTCGCTGGACGATCTGCAATCGGTGGACGTCGCCCTTTCATACTGGGGCCGTCCCGCCATCGCGCACGCGCTGGTGTCGTTCGGCTTCGACGGCGACGATCACGTGGTGTTCTCGGTCGAAATCCGCCGCAAGCAAGAGGACCGATTTTCCGAGATCGGCGGTTTTTTCAAAGCGTACGAACTGAGCGTGATCGCCTCCACCGAAGCGGACAGCCTGCGGGTGCGCACCAACGTGCGGGGCGAAGACAGCTACCTGTACCGCGTCCACATGCCGGAGGGTGCCGCACGAGAACTTTTCGTGGCCTACGTGGACGCCGCCAACCGACTCCAGACCACACCGCGCTTCTACCACACACTCACCGCCAACTGCACCACCATCGTCTTCCAGATGGCGCGGCGTATCGTGCCCGGCTTGCCGATGGACTACCGGCAGCTTCTGTCCGGATACCTGCCGGAATACCTCTTCAAGCTGGATGCGTTGCGCGGCGCCGCCAGCGCGGACGAATACCGGCGCCTGGGCCGCTATACGGACCGCGCCCGCGCCACCACCGACCCCGCCGATTTCTCGCGCAACATCCGGCGCGGCGTGCCGGGTATCGGAGAGCCTTGACGCGCGCCGGCGCGCCGTGGCCTCAGGCTCGTGCCGCCGCGGCCGCCGCCTCGGGCACGTTACGAAACGCGATGCCCAGCCGGTTGAACGCATTCATCAATCCGATCGCGTAGGTCAGATCGGCCAGCTCGCGTTCGTTGAACTCGTCCGCTGCCGCCGCGTAATCGACATCCGGGATGCCCGTCTCGGCCACCCGCGTCACGGTTTCGGCCCAGGCCAGCGCCGCGCGTTCGCGGGCGCTGAACAGCGGCCCCGCCTCGCGCCACACCGGCACGAGCGCCACCTTGTCCACGGTCAGCCCCAGCTTCAGCAGCTCCCGGGTGTGCATGTCGATGCAGTAGGCGCAGCCATTGATCTGCGAAACGCGCAGGTAGACCTGCACGATGAGCGCCTCCGGCAGCCCGCAGCGCTGCACGTAGGCGTAGACGCCGCCGAAGGCCTTGTACCCGTCGGGCGAAGCCTTGGCGTAATCGAGACGGTTCTTCATGGACTTTTTCCTTGCTGAGATTCAAGCCGCCATGCTGCGCCTCGCGGCCCCGCCTGAACAGGGCCATGATCCGTCTTTGCGGCTGGGTCATGACCGCCCGCCCCGGCACCTGGCCGGACCGCTCAGCGCGCCGGCACCGCATCCTTGTAGATCACGCCGTCCTTCATGATGACCAGAAAGTTCTTTTCCGGGTCGCCGATCAGCTTGATGTCCTGGATGGGGTCGCCGTCGACCAGCAGCAAATCGGCAAGCGCGCCTTCGCGCACGACGCCCAGGTCGCCGCGATAGGGATTGCGCTTGCCCGACAGCTTCAGCAGTTCGGCATTCGTGCCGGTCGCCATGATGAGCGTCTGCGCCGGGGTGTACCAACGGGTCAGACTCGCCAGGATCCTGCCCTGTTGTGCGGCCAGTTGGCTCGAGAACAGGATGTCCGTGCCGAACGCCGTCTTCAGCTTGTGCTTGATCGCAAGCTGATAGGTCCGGTCGGTGCCGGCAAAGACCTCCTGCGCCTTCTGCCATTGGTCGGAGCCACGCGGAAACGCGTCGGCGAGCTCGTCCGGAAAGGGTTGCGTGCTGAGCCAGACGTTCGAGCTCGCCATCATCTGCGCGGTTTCCTCGTCCATCATGCTGCCGTGCTCGATGCTTTGCACCCCCGCCTTGATCGCACGCTGGATGGCGGTGGGCGTATAGGCGTGGACCGCCACGTAGGTGCCCCAGTCGGTCGCCGCGTCCACCGCCGCCTTCAGTTCGGCTTCGGTGAACGTCACGACATCCAGCGGGCTATGCGGCGAGGACACGCCCCCGCCGCCGGTCAGCTTGATCTGCGTTGCGCCCTGCATGAGCTGTTCACGCGAGCGCAGGCGCACTTCGTCGGGACTGTCGGCGATGTTGCTGTCGCCGGCCAGATCGTGCCTTGACCCCGGCGCGCCCAGCGTGCGCGGCAGATCGGCCATCGAGCGGAAATCGCCATGCCCGCTGGTCACGCTGATCATCGCCCCGGACGGATAGATACGCGGACCCGGAATCACGCCCTGATCCACCGCCAGCTTCAGGCTGAAGGCCGAGCCGCCCAGATCCCGCACCGTGGTGAAGCCCCGCATCAGCGTCTTGCGGGCCTCGACGCCCGCGACGATGTTGATGTACGTGGGGTCCTGGGTCATCGCCACCGCCAGCGGCACGCCCACGAACATGCTGTGCCAGTGCGCGTCGATCAGTCCCGGCATCAGCGTGCGGCCGCCGCCATCGATGATGCGCGCGCCGTCGGCCACGATCTTGTCCCGCGACACCTTTTCGATGACGTTGCCATGAACCAGCACGCTGCTCGCCGGACTGAGTTCGGCGGATACGCCGTCAAAGATCCGCACGTTCTCGAACAGGATGCGGGATTCCGGGGCCACGGCGCCCGCCGTCGCC
>DALZRX010000282.1:0-5730 GCA_032015805.1 Achromobacter sp. | reverse complement strand
CAGCGCACCGGCTGGCTGGCCGGCGCCACGGCATTGGCGGCCCGCGGAATGCCGTCAGGCGAGACGCCTTCAGGCCCGGCGTTCGACGAAGAATCGGCGTTCATTGAATTCGCCCTGTTTGCCGGTGTTGAAAGAAGAAACCGGGCGGTGGTAGCCCATCACCCGGGTCCAGACTTCGCAGCGCACGCGCTGGCTGTCGTCGAGTTGGACGGCGGGAGCGGACGTGGCGACGGGGGCAGTCAAGGTTTGCATAGGATTTCCTTGGAAGGGATGCCGGGACAACGCCCGGCGGGGTGGAGGGCGGCGCGCACCGATAACGTTGCGCGCCGCCCCGGGTCCCGGCAGCGCTACGCCGGTGCGCAGCACGCCGATTGTTTGGCCAGCAGTTCCGCGTCGCACTTTGGGCAGAACTCGTGGTGCCCGGCCAGGTAACCGTGATTCGGGCAGATGGAGAACGTGGGCGTGACCGTGATGTACGGCAGGCGGAAGTTGGTCAGCGCGCGGCGCACGAGGTGCTTGCAGGCCTCTGCGGTGGAAACCGCTTCGTTCATGTACAGGTGCAGCACCGTGCCGCCGGTGTACTTGCTCTGCAGCGCTTCCTGCAGTTGCAGCGCGTGGAAGGGATCGTCCGTGTAACCCACCGGCAATTGGCTGGAGTTGGTGTAGTAGGGCTGGGCGTCGGTGCCCGCCTGCAGGATGCCGGGGTAGCGCTTGCGGTCTTCGCGAGCGAAGCGGTACGTGGTGCCTTCGGCCGGCGTGGCCTCCAGGTTGTAGAGGTGGCCGGTTTCTTCCTGGAATTCGGTCATGCGTTGGCGCACGCGGTCCAGCAGGCGGACCGCAAACGCGTGACCCGCGGGGGTTGTCACGTCTTCGGCGTCATCCGTGAAGTTGCGGATCATTTCGTTGATGCCGTTCACGCCCAGCGTGCTGAAGTGATTGCGCAGCGTGCCGAGATAACGGCGGGTGTACGGATAAAGGCCCTGATCGATGTAGCGCTGCACGACCTTGCGCTTGGTTTCGAGCACGTCTCGGCCCAGACCCAGCAGGTAGTCCAGGCGTTCCATCAGCCGCGCCTCGTCGCCCCGGCAGGTGTGTCCCAGACGTGCGCAGTTCACGGTCACCACGCCCACGGAACCGGTCTGCTCGGCCGAGCCGAAGAGGCCGTTGCCGCGCTTGAGCAGTTCGCGCAGGTCAAGCTGCAGGCGGCAGCACATGGAGCGCACCATGTGCGGCTCCAGATCGGAATTCAGGAAGTTCTGGAAATAGGGCAGCCCGTAGCGAGCCGTCATTTCAAACAGACGTTCGGTGTTGGGGTGGTCCCAGTCGAAATCGGGCGTGATGTTGTAGGTGGGAATCGGGAACGTGAACACGCGGCCCTTCGCGTCGCCGGCCATCATGACCTCGATGTAGGCGCGGTTGATCATGTCCATCTCGGCCTGCAGGTCGCCGTAGGAGAAGGGCATTTCCTCGCCGCCCACGTAGGGGATCTGGTCCTTCAGGTCGGCCGGGCAGGTCCAGTCGAACGTGAGGTTGGTGAACGGCGTCTGCGTGCCCCAGCGGCTGGGCACGTTCAGGTTGAAGATCAGTTCCTGGATGGATTGCTTGACGTCCGCGTAGGTCATCGCGTCGCGGCGGATGAAGGGCGCCATGTAGGTGTCGAACGAGCTGAAGGCCTGCGCGCCGGCCCATTCGTTCTGCAGCGTGCCCAGGAAGTTCACGATCTGGCCGATGGCGGCCGACATGTGCTTGGGGGGCGTGGACTCGACCTTGCCGGGGATGCCGTTGAAGCCTTCGGTCAGCAACTGGCGCAGCGACCAGCCGGCGCAGTAGCCGCTGAGCATGTCCAGGTCGTGGATGTGGATGTCGCCTTCGCGGTGGGCGTGCCCGGCTTCGGGTGTGAAGACATTGGACAGCCAGTAGTTGGCGGTGACCTTGCCGGCGACGTTGAGGATGAGGCCGCCCAGGCTGTAGCCCTGGTTGGCGTTGGCATTGACGCGCCAGTCGCGCTGTTCCAGATACTCTTCCATGGCGCTTTCGACGTCGACGAGCGTGTGGCGCAGCGAACGGAGCCGGGCATGCTGCTCGCGGTGGACGATGTAGGCGCGCGCCGTGCGCCAGTGGCCGGCCTGAACGAGGGCGTCTTCGACGCGGTTCTGGATGGTTTCGACGCCGGGACACACGTTGCCGGCCAGCTTTGCGATCACCGTGTCCGTCAGGGCGCGCGCGCCTTGCAGGTCCAACTCCCCGGTGCTCTGGCCCGCCGCCGCCATGGCTTGCGCGATCTTCTCGCTATCGAATGCAACGACGCGGCCGTCGCGCTTGAGGATGTGTTGGATTTCCATTATTGGCACCATATGTAGTGGAGTTCGAAAACTCTACCACCACATATGGTGCCGAAACCGGACTGCGTGGACGGGATCTGGGCGCAGATTGACCCGCGTCAAACGTCAGAAATCAGGGGCGAAGTTGCGCAATGCGGCGATCTGTCGCAGCCCATGGCCGCTGCCGGCACGCCCAGATCAGAACCCGATACCCACGCCCAGCAGGGAAATCGCCACTGCCACCGCCGCGGTGCAAGCCGCCGGCCGCGGAGTCCAGGACAGCATGCCGAACCACAGCAGCGCGCCCGCGGACAACCAGCCCAACCAGACCACCATGCCGAGCGCGTCGCCCCAGAGGCCGACGCAGGGGAGGATCGCCAGGCCCATCAGCAGCACGCCGGCGCCGCGCAGCACGCGGGTGTGACCCGCACGGGGATCGCGCGTCCATACCTGATGGTAATGGCGGGGAGTGGCCAGGGCCAGGCAGGCCATGCCGGCGTAAGTCAGCAGCAAAGCCATTGCGATGGCGCAGAGGTCGTTCATGGTCATGCGGCTGCGCTTCTTGCGCGGGGTCGCTGTGCCTGCCGGGTGGCGCGGCGCCCTTGCGCTGTTGTGGGTAATGGCCCCGATTCTACGGGAATTGGCAGGACGTTCCGCGCGGACGGCTTTGTATTTTCTCCACGGCTTGGTGGCCGGCATCCGGCAACGGCGCCACAAGCCATGACCCGGACCGGCATCGCAGCGCCTGGGAACACGACTTGCTGGGCACGCGCCTCCTACCCGAATGATCGCTGCCGTGCCGATCGTAGATGACCAACAACAAGGAGCCCAACCATGAAGCGCAAAGCCGGAAACGCTGAACAAATCAAGGAACTGCTGTATCAGGCCCTGGAAACCGAGATCGGTGGCCTCGCCATCTACGAGACGGCGGTCACGTGTGCCATCAATGAAGACCTGAAAAAGGAATGGCTGGAATATCTGGAGGAAACGCGCACGCACCGCCGCGTTCTGCTCACCGTATTCGAGCAATTGAAGCTGGACCCGCAGGCCAAGTCGCCCGGCCGCGACGTGGTGCGGCACCTGGGCGAATCGCTGGTGCGGGCCATGAAGATGGCCATCTCGGCCGGCGATCCGCAGGCTGCGCAACTGGTGGCCACCGAATGCGTGGTGTTGGCGGAGACCAAGGACCATGCCAACTGGTCGTTGATCGGGCTGATCGCCGACCAACAATCGGGCGAGCAGGCCAAGATCCTCAAACAGGCCTATGACGCCGTGTCGACTGACGAAGACCATCACCTGTATCACACGCAGGGCTGGTCGCGAGAACTCTGGATCGAGTCACTGGGCTTTCCGGCCGTGCTGCCGCCGCCCGAAGAGGTGAAGAAGGTCGAAACCGCCATTGGCGCGTCGCGTGCGGAGCAGGCCCGCGACTCCATGCTGCATCATTAAGGAGAGATATCCATGGCAAGCAAAAAGCCAACGAAGGCCGGTCAGGGCGGCGCCCTTGATACCGCGTACCTGAACACCGACAGCGGGCCAGCCAGTGGGCCTGTCGGCAAGCCGACCCATCCCGCCCTCAAGCGCGCCGTGGCGGTGGGCGCCACCACAGGCGCCATCCCCCATAACGCCAACAAGGAAGCCGAATACGGCGAGCAGGCAGCGCGTTGTCCTTACGCCGGCGCGCACGTGGGCGCGGTGGACCCCACCGTGGGCGCGAGCACCCTGTCCGAGGCGGAGGTCTCGGACAAGACCGGGGACCCCGCCACGCCCGGCGTGAACCAGGTCGACGGCCGGCTGCCGCGAGTGCGCGCGGACGGGGGCGGCCAGGAACTGACCACCAACCAGGGCGTGCGCGTCAGCGACAACCAGCACTCGCTCAAGGCGGGGCTGCGCGGACCCGCGCTGCTGAAGGATTTCATCCTGCGCGAGAAGATCACGCACTTCGACCACGAGCGGATTCCCGAGCGCATCGTGCATGCGCGCGGCTCGGCGGCTCATGGTTACTTCGAGTGCTACAAGCCGCTGACGGACCTGACCTGTGCGTCGCTGTTCGCGGAAGCCGGCAAGCGCACGCCCGTGTTCGTGCGCTTTTCCACGGTGGCCGGCGAGCGCGGTTCCAAGGACACGGCGCGCGATGTACGTGGCTTTGCCGTGAAGTTCTATACGGATGAGGGCAACTGGGACCTGGTGGGCAACAACATGCCCGTGTTCTTCATCCAGGACGCGATGAAGTTTCCGGACCTGGTCCACGCGGTCAAGCCGGAGCCGCATCACGGCATGCCGCAGGCGGCCTCGGCCCATGACACCTTCTGGGACTTCGTGTCGCTCATGCCCGAGTCCACGCACATGCTGATGTGGCAGATGTCCGACCGCGCCATCCCGCGCAGCTACCGGATGATGCAGGGATTCGGTGTGCACACCTTCCGCTTCGTCACTGCGCAGGGCGAATCGCGCCTGGTGAAATTCCACTGGAATCCGATCCTTGGCACGCATTCGCAGGTGTGGAACGAAGCGGTCAAGGTGTCCGGGGCCGACCCGGATTACCACCGCCGTGATCTCTGGGAAGCGATCGACGCCGGCCACGGCCCGCAATGGGAGCTGGGTGTGCAGGTGTTTACGGAGGACCAGGCCGAGGGCTTCAGCTTCGACGTGCTGGATGCCACCAAGATCGTGCCGGAGGAACTGGTGCCTGTCGTTCCCATTGGCCGCATGGTGCTTGACCGCAATCCCGACAATTTCTTTGCCGAGACCGAGCAGGTGGCGTTCTGCGCCGCGCACGTGGTGCCCGGCGTGGACTTCACCAATGATCCGCTGCTGGCCGGGCGCATCCATTCCTATGTCGACACGCAGATCTCGCGCCTGGGCGGGCCGAATTTCCACGAGATTCCCATCAACGCGCCGCTGGCGCCGGTTCACAACAACCAGCGCGACGGGATGCACCGGCAGACCATCCACCGGGGCCGGGTGGCCTATGAGCCCAATTCCCTGGCCGGCGGCTGTCCGTTCCAGGCGGGCATGGACGGCTTTGTGTCGTTCCCGGAGCCGGTGACCGGCGACGAACTGCGGGGACATCCGGAGAAGTTCGCCGAGCACTACAACCAGGCCACGCTGTTCTACGACAGCCAGACCGCCTGGGAGCGCAAGCACATCGTCGACGCCTTTGCGTTTGAACTGAGCAAAGTGACGGTGCCGCAGATCCGCGAACGCGTGGTGGCGTCTCTGCGCAACGTGTCTGACGAGTTGGCGCAAAGCGTGGCCGACCAGCTCGGCATGCCCTTGCCGGCTCCGCTGCCGCGTGCAACGAAGAACCCGCCCAAGCCCGAGGTGCAGGTGTCGCCGTCGCTGTCGCTGACCGCGCGGCCGGGCGATGGCGGGGTGGCAACGCGCAAGGTCGCCATCCTGGCGGCCG
>DALZRX010000281.1:4247-5773 GCA_032015805.1 Achromobacter sp. | reverse complement strand
GGGCGCCGGAAAGTTCGGCGCGATGTTCATGAGCCAGGCCCCCCGCACCCCGGGCATGCGCCTGGTAGCCGTGGCGGACCTGGTGCCCGACCGGGCCCGCGCCGCGTTGACCCGCGTGGGGTGGCCTGCCGGCGCGCTCAACGCCGGCAGCATCAATGACGCGTACAAGAACGGCAAAGTCTATTTCTGCGACGATGCGCGCACCGTCATCGCCAGTCCCGACGTGGACATCGTCATCGACGCCACCGGTCAGGCCGCCGCCGGCATCACCCACGTGCTGACCTGCTGCGAATACGGCAAGCACATCATCATGGTCAACGTGGAGGCCGACGCGCTGGCCGGCCCGCTGCTGGCGCGCCGCGCGCGCGAGGCGGGCATCGTCTATTCGCTGGCCTACGGCGACCAGCCGGCCCTGATCTGCGAAATGGTGGACTGGGCGCGTGCCAGCGGCTTTGAAGTCATGGCCGCCGGCAAAGGCACCAAATACCTGCCCGAGTTCCACACTTCCACGCCCGACACCGTCTGGCCCTATTACGGCTTCACGGCCGAAATGGTGGCCGCGGGCGACTTCAACGCGCAGATGTTCAACAGTTTTCTGGACGGCACCAAGAGCGCCATCGAAATGGCGGCCGTCTCCAATGCCACCGGCCTTCTGCCCTCGCCGTCGGGCCTGCATTTTCCGCCGTGCGGCGTGGACGACCTGGCGCGCGTTCTGCGTCCGCGCGAGGACGGCGGCATGCTGCACCATCGCGGTCAGGTCGAAGTCATTTCTTCACTGGAACGCGACGGCCGGCCGGTATTCCGCGACCTGCGCTGGGGCGTGTATGTCACGCTTGCGGCCGACAGCGATTACGTGCGGCGCTGCTTCCAGGAATATGGCCTGGTTACCGATCCCAGCGGCAACTTCACCGCCATGTACAAGCCCTATCACTTGATCGGCCTGGAGCTGGGCATCAGCGTGGCCAGCGTCGGCCTGCGGCGCGAGCCCACGGGCGCTCCGGCAGGCTGGCACGGCGATGTCGTCGCCACGGCCAAGCGCGACCTGCAGGCGGGCCAGATGCTGGACGGGGAAGGCGGCTACACGGTGTACGGCCGCCTGATGCCCGCTCCCGATTCGGTCGAGGAAGGCTATCTGCCGCTGGGGCTGTCGAACAAGGTCAAGTTGAAGAACCCGGTGCGCCAGTCGCAGGCGATCCGTTGGCGCGACGTGGAATTCGACGAACGCTCGACGGCGGTGCAATTCCGCCGCGAGATGGAGCAGACCTTCGCGTAAGGGCGCGGTGGCCGGCGCGACGCATGCGCGTTGGCAGCCGGCCCGGCCTCGCATTCACACGGGCGCCGGACGCTCCGCCTGAAACAGCCGCAACCGGTCCGCCGCGTTGCGCAGGTGCTGTTCCGCGGCGCGACCCGCGGCATCGGGGTCACCGGCTTCGATGGCCACAAAGATGGCCTGATGCTCGCTTTGCACTGCGGCCATGCGCTCGGCATACATGCGCGCCGTGTTGTTGCGCGCGCTGCGGATGACG
>DALZRX010000281.1:0-4208 GCA_032015805.1 Achromobacter sp. | reverse complement strand
CAGGATGTGTTCCAGGTCCTGGTTGTCGCCCGGCGTGGGCGCGGCGATGCGGAACGCATTCTTCTGGAAGTTCGGATCGACGAACACGCCGCTGCCCTGCTGCGACGTGACAAGGCCTTCGGATTTGAGGCGCGCCAGCGCCTCGCGCACGACCGCGCGGCTGACCGAGTGCATTTCAGTGAGCTGTTTTTCGGTCGGCAGGCGATCGCCGGGGGCAAGCACGCCCTGGCGTATCTGTTCGGCCAGGGCATCCGCCACCGCCGCGGATAGCGAGCTGCGCGGCGCGGCGCGTGTCGGTTCGGGTTCTTGACTGGGCTGCATGGGGATCTTCAAACGTGAGGGCGGCGCGCGGGCGCGGCGGCCGTGTTTATAGGAATGTCTCGCGTGGTGGTCCTGACAGGCTTCTTCGCGGCAGCGCCCTGGAAATTATAGATTTGCCGGTTTCTCCCGGCGCGCCGCGTTCTTGCACTTTAAGCGATATAGATCCCGCCATTGACCTGCATGACTTCGCCCGTCACGAAGGCCGCCAGCGGCGAGCACAGAAACGCGATCGTCCCGGCGATCTCCTCGGCCGTGCCGAACCGCCGCAGCGGCGTGCTTTCCAGCAACTGTGCGCCCTTCTGCCCGATCAGGTCGTGCGTCATGGAAGTGGCGATGATGCCGGGCGCCACCGCGTTCACGCGGATCTGCGGGGCCAGCTCCAGCGCGAGGCTGCGCGTGAAGCTCTGCACCGCGCCCTTGGACGCGGCATAGGCGGCGTGCGCAAAGCTGCCACGCTGCGCGGCCAGCGACGTCAAGAGGACAATCGAACCGTCGTGGCGCAGGTGACGCTGTGCGGCGCGGCAGACGTAAAACGTGCCATCCAGGTTCACGCGCATCAGCGTGCGCCAGGACTCGTCGCTGGTGTCCTTGACGAGCTGTTCCGGGTAGATGCCGGCGCAGTGAACCAGGTGATCCAGCCCCCCGAAATGCCGGGCCGCCGCCTCGAACACCCGTTCGCAGTCGTGCGACACCGACACGTCCAGCGCATGCGTGTACACGCGCTGCCCGCTCGGGTCGAGCTCCGCGGCCACCTCTTGCAGCCGCGCGTTGTCGATGTCCGTCAGCACCAGCCGTGCGCCGTGCGCGGCCATGAGGCGCGCCGTGGCCAGTCCGATGCCGTTGCCTGCGCCGGTGATGGCGGCAACCTGCCCCTCAAACGAAATCATCCTGTCTCCTGAAGCGGTTCTTGGCGGTCCGCGGCGCGGTCGCGGCAGCGGGTCGAATTCTGATTGAACCGCTGAATCCGTTGCTTGACACGAGAAAAACGCCTGACCTATTATTTATCGGACAACTTGATAAAGTTGCCTGACAACTTGTGTGGAAAGCGTAAATCAACTGGCGCTTTCAGGCAAGCCAGTCAGAAAAACACGGCGTCACGCCGCATAAACAGGCAGGGGACAACCAGGTGAACTTCACCGGCAGACTGACCGCATCCGCGCCCTCGGCACATCCGATGGCGCACCTTCAAACGCCCCGGCGGCTCCATGCCCTGCCCGGCCGGCGCTCTGGTTCCGCGCATCGCGCATCCGGAGTCCGCGCCATTCCCTCGCCTTCGCGTCACCTCGCCCTCTCGCCCTTGCGGCTTGCGGGCGAAGCGGCTTGCGCGCCTGCCTGATCAACGCCAACACCACACTCCCGTCCCACGGAGGAGACACGCATGAAATTGGCTTTCACCACCGGTCTGCTGTGCCTGGCCGGACTCGCCGCCACCGCCCAGGCCGCCCCCGTCAAGATCGGTCTGATCGAAACGCTGTCGGGCCCGCAGGCCTCGACGGGCCTGATGTTCCGCGCCGCCGTCAAATACGAGCTGGACCGCATCAACGCCGCCGGCGGCTGGAACGGCCAGCCGCTTGAGCTGGTCGAGTTCGACAATCAGGGCGGCCCCGTGGGCGCCTCCGACCGCTTCCGCGCCGCCGCCGCCGAAGGTGTGCAGGTGCTGGTGCAGGGTTCGTCGTCGGCCATTTCGGGCCAGCTCACGGAAGACGTGCGCAAGCACAACCTGCGCAACCCGGGCAAGGAAATCGTGTTCCTGAACGTGGGCGGCGAAGCGCTTGAGCTGACCGGCCAGAAATGCCACTTCTATCACTTCCGCTTCACCACCAACGCCGACCTGCGCGTGAAGGCGCTGGCCTCCGTGATGTCGGCTGACGGCACGCTGGGCAAGCGGGTATACGCCATCAACCAGAACTACTCCTGGGGCCAGGACATGGAAGGCGCGACTGAGCGCTTTGCCAAGGAGTACGGCTACGAGGTCGTCGGCAAGACCCTGCACGAGGTCAACAAGATCCAGGACTTTGCGCCGTATG
The DNA here is from genome assembly GCA_032015805.1 of Achromobacter sp. Lineage (GTDB taxonomy): Bacteria > Pseudomonadota > Gammaproteobacteria > Burkholderiales > Burkholderiaceae_B > Achromobacter. Next base: position 1,860 of record DALZRX010000281.1, on the reverse strand, counting down.
TCGCGCGCATCCGCTCCGCCACGCCCGACACGGTGATCACCGGCAACTGGTCCAACGACCTGCTGCTGCTCATGAAGGCCACGCAGGCCGCCGGGCTGAAGCTGCGGTTTGCCACGGTATTCCTGGACCAGGTGGGCAACCTGGCCAATGCGGGCGATGTCGCGATGGGTCACTACATCGCGCACCCGTACAACATCGAAGCCGCGGGCGAGGAAGGCGCGAAATTTGCCGAGGACTACAAGTCCAAGACCGGGCACTACCCCAGCTACACCGAGCCGCAGACCGTGATCGGCGTGCGATTCCTGGGCGAGGCACTGAAGCAGGTCAAGCCGCAGGACGGCAAGCTGTCGGTGCCCGAACTGGCGCTTGCGCTGGAAAAGGTGACCTACCAGTCGGCGCTGGGCGACTACACGATGCGCGCCGAAGACCACCAGGTGCAATTGCCGATGGTGGTGTCCAAGGTCGGCAAGAACGCCAAATACAAGGCCGACGGCACCGACATGGGTTTCGAGCCCGTCAAGGTGCTGGCCGCGGCGGACGTGTCCGCGCCGGTGCAGGCCACCTGCAAGATGCAACGTCCGAAATGATGCCCGTGCGGTGGGGCGCGCGCTGACAAGCGCGCGCCCCACCGCCGGCACATGACAAGCGCACTCCCGGCGCGGGCCGGGCAAAAACAACGTGCGCAATCGCTCGCGGGACGCCTGGCGTCCCGCGCAAGAATCCTGGAGCGGACATGGAATACTTTACCGTCTCGCTGTTGAACGGCGTGATCTACGGGCTGCTGCTATTCATGGTGTCGGCAGGCCTGACACTGATTTTCGGAATGATGGGCGTGTTGAATTTCGCGCACGCCTCGTTCTACATGATCGGCGCGTACGCCGCCTACACCCTCACGCCCGTCACGGGCTTCTGGATGGCGCTGGTGCTGGCCACGATCATCGCGGGCGTGCTGGGGATGGGCGTCGAACGCTTCTTCCTGCGCCGCGTGCACAAGTTCGGCCACGCCCAAGAGCTGTTGGTGACCTTCGGGCTGGCGTTCATCATCGCCGAACTGGTCAAGCTGTTCTACGGCGACTTCCCCGTCGACTACCGCGTGCCGCAGTTCCTGAACTTCGCGGCGTTCCGCGTGTTCGATGCGAACTATCCCTTCTACCGCCTGCTGATGGGCGGCGTGTCGATCGCGATGTTCGCGGTGATCTATCTTTTGCTGTCGCGCACCCGCGTGGGCATCGTGGTGCGGTCGGCCATCTACCGGCCGCGCATGGCCGAAGCGCTGGGCCACAACGTGCCACTCGTCTTCATGAGCGTGTTCGGCGTGGGCGCCGCGATGGCGGGCCTTGCCGGCGCGGTTGCGGGCGCGTTCTACACGACCAATCCGAACATGGCGCTGGAACTGGGCGTGCTGGTGTTCGTGGTGGTCGTCGTCGGCGGGCTGGGCTCACTGGAAGGCGCGATGATCGCATCGCTGCTGATCGGTCTGATCAGTTCGTTTTCGGTCGGCATCGACGCCAGCCTGGCGACTCTCTTCGGCCTGTTCGGCGCGCGTGAGTGGGCCGAAAGCGTGGGCGGCCTGATGACCGTGAAGGTCTCCAGCCTGGCCGCGACGCTGCCGTTCCTGCTGATGCTGGTGGTGCTGCTGGTCAAGCCGTCGGGACTGAAGGGAGAGCAGGCATGAGCCATTCCGCCAATCCCGCCCGCCGCGCCACCGGCGCGCTGCTGCTGATTCTTTGCGTCGTCGCGCTGTGCGCCCTGCCCTGGCTGCTGCCTGCCGGCCAGCTTGTGGCGGCCGTGCAGATGCTGATCGCCGCGCTGTTCGCCTGCGCCTTCAACCTGCTGGCCGGCCAGGGCGGCATGCTGTCC
>DALZRX010000280.1:0-5790 GCA_032015805.1 Achromobacter sp. | reverse complement strand
GCGCTTTCCTGCTGACAGGCGACCTGCGCGCCCAGGAGCCGCTATTGGCGTGGGCGGCGGGCGGTGAGGCGCCCGCAAGCATCGCGGCGCTCTTGATGGGACGCGTCGCGGGCGCGGCGCGTTCGCGCACCGTCTGCGTCTGTAATGGCGTCAGCGAGTCGGCCATCCTCAAGGGGATCGAAGGGGGCTGCGACCTGGCGGCACTGAAGGACACATTGGGCTGCGGCGCCGGTTGCGGCTCATGTGTGCCGGAGATACAGGCGCTGTTGGCGCGCGCAGCAGCGGCGCCCGCCCTCGCGTGACGACACGTTCGGACATACGCCGGGCACGTCAACCGGTGTAGTATCAAGCCAGCTTTCTCCAAGCGGGGACAGCGTTTTCGGATTTCTGGAGTGGCTTGTGACGACGATGCGAAAAATGGCATCCCTGGTTTTTGCGGCCGGCGCGATGGGCGCGGCCTGCGCGGCGCAGGCCGGCGTGTGTGACGCGCAATTCATGCACGATGGTGGCGCCGTCCAGTTGACCGGCACGGGCAATCTGGCGCTGGGCGCCGACCTGACCTTCGCCGAGGTTACAAAAAGCAATGGCGACAATTGCCGCGCGCGGGTGCAGGGCGTGGCCCGGTTCAGTTATGCGGGCCTGCCGCCCGGCAAATCCAAGCTCGATTACCTGATGACGGTCAAAGGCGGCCAGGCCACCTTCCTGCGCTACGCCAGCGCCGGCGAGGCACCCAAGCCTTCGGAGGGCCAGTTCGACCTGCGCATGCTTGGTCTCTTTGCCTACGACGGCAAATTGGCCGCAGGACAGAAGCTGCCCGGCTCGTCGTTCCGCCTGAAGATCGGCAAGGAAGCGCCCGTCGGCGGACAGCCCAGCACCACGGTGCGCATCGGCGAAAAAACGGTCGGGCAGAAGACCGCCCTGGACACCGCGCTGGGCAAGCAGACCTGCCACCCGATCACCTACACGCGCAATTCGGATCCCACGATGGCCACCTTCCAGGGCCTCACGATTCCCATTCCCGGCATGAACACGACGGTCACCGACTGGTATTGCCCCGCCGTGAATCTGGTGATGAAGCAGGACATCGATCAAGGTGGCGTGAAATCCGCCGTTGAGATTACGCAGATCAAGTAGCACCCGGTAGCAAGCGGGCGTTTGCGCCCGCGTGGCGGCTGGTATCATCGTTTCGTCATGGACACACAACAGGAGCTCAGAAAATGGCAACGAGAAAATCCGAAGACGTCGCAAAAGAAAAACTCATCGACAGTGTCAAGACCAGCCTGAACGACGCCGAAAGCCTGCTGCGCGAAGCCGCCAGCAGCACCGGCGACAAGGCCAACGAACTGCGCGACCGCGCGCTGACGTCGCTGCGGCGCACGCGCGAAGCGCTGTACGAAGCTCAGGACGCCGTCCTCGAACGTGGCCGCAAGGCTGCCCGCGCGACGGATGACTACGTGCACGACAATCCCTGGCAAGCCATCGGGGTGGCAGGCGTGACCGGCCTGCTGCTCGGCTTGCTGATCAGCCGCCGCTGACAGGGCAGGGCGTCCGGGCGGCAGGCGCGGCGTAATGCCGATGCCTGCCGCCCGGCGTTCTTTCAGCCATGGGTCTAAGAAAAACTGTTTTTGGTGTTGCCTCCAGCCTGGTCGGGCTGATGCGCACGCGGTTGGAGCTGCTGGCTCTGGAAGCCGCGGACGAAAAGGCGCGCCTGCTCAAGCTGCTGGGCCTGGCGTTTGCGGCTCTGCTATTCCTGACGCTGGCGGTGCTGGTGGCCACGATCACCATCGCCGTGGCGTTCTGGCCCACGGAAGACCGCTACCTGGCCTTGGGGCTGCTGGCGGCGTTCTATGGTGTTGCCGGCGTGGTGCTGCTGCTGGTGGTGCGCCACGGGCTCGTGTACGGACCGGTCCCGTTCTCGGCCACGCTCGAAGAGCTGGGCCGTGATGCCGAACTGCTGGACCGGGTGCGCGATGCGCACGCCGACGACGAGACGGCGGTGCGCCGGCGCGAGGAGTTCTAAGCCATGACCAAAAGATCTCCCACCGTCGACCGCGCCGTGCGCATCGAACTGCTGCGCGCCCGCGCCGCAATCGAGCGCGAGTCGCTGGCGCAGAACGTCGTGTCGGCAGGGCGCAGGCTCGAACCCGGCGCGCTCATCCGCGGCATGTTGCCGGGCCTTGCATCGGGCGGCGCGTCGCGTTGGGCCTTGCAGGCCATTACGCTGGCGCGGCGCTATCCCATCGTCAGCTCGTCGCTGTCCGCCATGTTCATGCGCGGCGGCAAGCGCGGCAAGCTTCTGAAGATCGCCGGCGGCGCCTTGGTTGGCTGGCAACTCCTGAAGATGTGGCGCGGCATGCGCCAGGACGACGACCGGGAGCGCGGCTGACGCCAGCCCCACAAGACAAAGCCCCGTCGCCGGGGCTTTGTCTTTTGCGCGAGGCGCGGGCGGCTACAGGCCCAACTGCCCCCACATATCGTCCACGCGTTTCTTGACGCCGGCGTCCATGGCGATGGGTGTGCCCCATTCGCGATTGGTCTCGCCCGGCCACTTGTTGGTGGCGTCCATGCCCATCTTGCCGCCCAGCCCGGACACCGGCGAGGCAAAATCCAGATAGTCGATCGGCGTGTTCTCGACCAGCAGCGTGTCGCGCACCGGATCCATGCGTGTGGTCATCGCCCAGACGACTTCCTTCCAGTCGCGCGGGTTGATGTCCTCGTCCACGACCACGATGAACTTGGTGTACATGAACTGGCGCAGGATGCTCCACAGCCCGAACATGACGCGCTTGGCGTGGCCGGCGTACTGCTTGCGGATCGACACCACCGCCAGGCGGTAGCTACAGCCCTCGGGCGGCAGGTAGAAGTCGACGATCTCGGGCAACTGGCGCCGCAGCAGCGGCACGAACACCTCGTTGAGCGCCACGCCCAGCACGGCGGGCTCGTCGGGCGGCTTGCCGGTGTAGGTCGAGTGGTAGATGGGGTTGCGGCGCATGGTGATGCGCTCGACCGTGAACACCGGGAACCAGTCCTGCTCGTTGTAGTAACCGGTGTGGTCGCCGTAGGGGCCTTCCAGCGCCATCTCGTAGTCGCTGTTGGGCGGCGGGTTGACGCCGTCCGGCACCACCGGGGCGATGGCGCGCGGATCCGACGACGGCAGCAGGTGGCCTTCCAGCACGATCTCGGCCCAGGCCGGCACCGACAGGTTGCTGCCCAGCGCCTGTGCCACCTCGGTGCGCGAGCCGCGCAGCAGGCCGGCGAACTGGTATTCGGACAGGCTGTCCGGCACCGGGGTGACCGCGCCCAGCGTGGTGGCCGGGTCGGCGCCCAGCGCCACGGCGATGGGGAAGGGCGTGCCCGGATGCGCCAGCGCGTGGTCACGGAAATCGAGCGCGCCGCCGCGGTGCGACAGCCAGCGCATGATGAGCTTGTTCGGGCCCAGCAACTGCTGGCGGTAGATGCCCAGGTTCTGGCGGCGGGCGTTGGGGCCGCGCGTGATCACCAGGCCCCAGGTCAACAGCGGCGCCACGTCGCCTGGCCAGCAGGTCTGGATCGGCAGGCGCGTCAGGTCCACGTCCTTGCCTTCCCAGACGATCTCCTGGCAGGCCGGGCTCTTGACGTTCTTGGGGCTCATGTCCCACAGCGCCGACTTCAGCATCGACACCTTGGCCAGCGCGTCGCGCAGGCCCTTGGGCGCCTCGGGCTCGCGCAGCGAAGCCAGCAGTTCGCCGATGTCGCGCAGCGCGCTGACGTCGTCGGCGCCCATGCCGCGCGCCACCCGCGAGGGCGTGCCGAACAGGTTGGCCAGCACCGGCATCTCGGCCGGCTTGCCGTCGTGCCGCGCTTTTTCGAACAGCAGGGCAGGGCCCTCGGCGCGCAGCACGCGGTCGGAAATCTCGGTCATTTCCAGGCGCGTCGAGACCGGCGCGGCGATGCGTTTGAGCTCGCCCATGCGTTCGAGTTGAGCGAGGAAGTCTCTAAGGTCGCGGTATTTCACTACAGATCCCGGCTATTTGGTTACATCTTGGGGAGAAAGAGAGGTTAACATTGACTCCCTCTTTTTAACGCAGGAGGTTTTCATGCCCGATGCGTCAGTGGCCAGCCTGTTCAGGAACATGGCCCAAGGAGTGCACCAATATCTTGCCGAATCGCTGCGCATCTGCTCCGTCTACCTGGGCATCGCGGTGATCGTGACGGTAAGCATGGGATTCGCCCTGCCTGGTTTGCGCGACCAGGCATTGCAAGTGCACAAAGCCTTGTTGACCGCCCTCGCGCCTTCATCCATGCAGGCCAGCTCAGAATCCGAAGCCGGCTCCGAACTGGGTTCCGACTCGTCGTCGGCAATTGCCATGGCCGTACCCACCGCTCCCGTCAGCAACGCCACCGGCATGCTGGGGCCCGCCCGTATCGCGCCGCCCGCGCCCAAGAAGACCGCGTCTGCAGCCACCGGGCCACAGGCGGAAGCACTGCGCAACTATATCTCGCGCAAGTACAAGGTCGCCTATGACGCGACCGGCCCGCTTCTGAACACCGTGTACAAGGTCAGCCGCGACAAGCAGCTGGACCCCTTGCTGGTACTGGCCGTGATCGCCATCGAATCGCGTTACAACCCGCTGGCCGAAAGCCATGTGGGCGCGCAGGGCCTGATGCAGGTCATGACGAGCGTGCACCAGGAAAAGTTCGACGCCGTCGGCAAGAATCCGCTGGACCCGGCCGCCAACATTGGCGTGGGCGCGACGATCCTGCGCGACTGCATCAACCGCCGCGGTTCCGTGGACGGCGGCCTGGCTTGTTACGTGGGGTCCACCGGGCCTGACGACAACGGCTACGGTGCGAAGGTGCAGGCGGAACGCCGGCGCCTGGCGCTGGCATCGGGCATCGCGCTTGCGCGCGACTGATTCCAGACCCGTCACCGACAAGGCGCGCCCGTCCGGGCGCGCCTTTTTCATTGGGTCAGCGCTGCAGCAGCACGCCCATCCGGGCGACCGCTTCTTCAAGCCGGTCAAGGCCGGTGGCGTAGGAGAACCGCATCGTATGCGCGGCGTGCGCCGGGCCGAAGTCCAGCCCCGGCACGGCAGCCACCCCGGCTTCCAGCAGCAGGCGCTGCGAGAAGGCGGCGCTGTCCATGCCCAGGCTGCTGATGTCGGCATAGATGTAGAAGGCGCCGTCGGGCTTGACCGGCACGTCGATGCCCAGGCGCTCGAATTCCGGCAGCAGGTAGTCGCGGCGCTGCTTGAAGGCTTCGCGGCGGTGTTCGAATATCTTCAGCGCCGCGGGCGTGAAGCAGGCGAGCGCGGCGTGCTGCGCCAGCGTCGGCGCGCAGATCGCCAGGCTGGAGGCGATCTTCTCGACCGGCGCGACCATGTCGTCGGGCACGATCATCCAGCCCAGGCGCCAGCCCGTCATGTGGAAGTACTTGGAGAAGCTGTTGATGACGATGACGTCGTCGTCCAGCGTCAGCGCCGAGCGCGGCTGGCCGTCGTACGACAGCCCGAGATAGATTTCATCGACAATGGCAAAGCCGTCACGGGCGCGCACCTGCGCCAGCAGCTCGGCCAGCTCGCCGTGGGCGATGGAGGTGCCGGTGGGATTGCTGGGCGAGGCCACCATCACACCCTGCGTGGCGGGCGTCCAGTGGCGCGCGACATCGTCGGCGGACAACTGGAAGCGTTTTTCCGCCGTGCTGGGAATCAGTCGCGGCACGCCGCCCGCGGCCAGCACGAAGTTGCTGTTCGCGGGGTAGGACGGATCGGGCATCAGCACCTCGCCGCCGGTGTTGACCAGCGCCGCGCA
>DALZRX010000279.1:0-5818 GCA_032015805.1 Achromobacter sp. | reverse complement strand
ACCGACAGCGGCATGGCGTGGAACAACGGCAACGTGTACGCGGACCACAACGGCAACGTGTACGAACACAATGACAACGGCTGGCAGCAGCACACGTCTTCGGGCTGGCAATCGGTCCAGCCGAACGCGCAATCCAGCTACCTGAACTCCCAGCGCCAGGCGCGCGATTATTCGACCCAGCACATGGACAACGCGTACGGCGGCGGCTGGCAGAACCGCACGGGCGAGTCGGCCGGCGGCTGGCAGGGGCGTACGGAAGGCGGTTGGCAAGGCCGCATGGACGGCGGCTGGCAGGGACGAGGGATGGAAGGCCGGAGCTTTGGCGGGTTTGGCGGGTTCAGGGGAGGCGGCTTCCGGCGTTGATTGAACCGCGCGCGCTGAACCCGTGACCGTTGCGTGCCGGCGTAGCCGCCGGCGCGCGAGCTTTTGCGTTCAATCGCGCACGAGATACGCCTGCCCACCCGGCTTCAGATACCCCGTCAGGTCTTCGAACGGCACCTGCGCAAGCGTCCCAAGACACACGCCAGACGCATGACCGACGCCCGACACCGACAGGCTCAGCGCGCCGGGGGCGGATGCGCCCAATGCCAGGTAGGTCGGCCACAGGTCCCAGCAGCCTTCCTTGGAGCGGTCTTCGGTCAGGCCCGCCTCGTCGCGCGCCGCGAGCGATTTTTGCACCTGGCCGACAAGCTCCGCCAGGGCGGGCCTGGGTTCGCGGCCGCCAGGGGTGTACGCGTCGAAAACGCGATTCCAATCCAGGTACTCGCCGCGCAGCAGATCGAGCGTGTAGGGATCGAAATGGTTGTTGGGATGCGCGCCGCCGCAATCCAGGCTGCCGGACTCGGTCACCGTCATCATGGCGCTGGACAGCCACGGCACGGTGACGACTTCTTCATCGTAACTGCCCAGCGTGCCCGCGGACGGGCCGTCGCTGGTGTAGGCGGAGGCCTTGCATGCCAGCGCCGCGTGGCTCATGCGCCAGTGGCGTTGCTCGAGCAGGTGATTGACGCGCGCCATGACGGCTTTGTCCGGGTGGCGCGACAGGCGCGGATAGCTGAACTGCGTTCGCGGGTCGCGCCACATGCGATAGGCCACCATTGCGCTGCCGATGTCGTCGCCCACGGGCTCGGTGTGGCCGGCGAGCTTGAGGGTGTCGTACGGGACGCGGGCGGCATCGATGTCTTCGTCGAAGTCGATGCTGCCATCGCGCGCCAATGCGCCGGCGTCGTACTGCGCGACCCGTTGCAGCGTGAAGCTGCGCTGTTTGCCGGTGCGCGTGTCGATCCAGACGCCGCGATAGCCTTGCGCGTCGCGCGTGCCTTGCCAGGTGGCGGCGGGCAATGCGCCCGGCACTTTCGCGGCCGTGTACGTGAGCGGTTCGGCCAGTGACTTGTCGGTGCCCTTCAACGGAATGTCGACGCCGTGTCTGGGATAGAAGTAGCGCCCTGACAGTTCGCCGCTGCTGGCCGCGGCGCTGTCGAGTTCCATCACGATGTCGCCCACGCCCTGAAGCGTGCCGGTGTAGACGGTGCGCTCTGCGGCGCCGGCCTGGCCAGGCGCCTGCAGCAGCATGGCCAGCGCCAATGCGCCAAACGTGGAGGGAAGCATGCGTGCAAAGGCGAAAGACATCTGCGTGGTGGACCCTGAGACGTGGGCCGGTCAATATAGCCGACCCCGTTTATTTAGCCGGCCCTGTTTATTTAGCCGGCCCTGTTTATTTAGCCGACCCCGTTTATCGCGCGGCTTCCCAGCCCCCGGTGCCGGGATTGACGGCGACGCGCGTGCCGCCGGCCCAGACCTGCTCTTCATCAAGCAGCGATGCCGACGCCGTGTCGACGTCGAAGCGGATGCCAAGCGCCCGCGCGACGGCGGGATCTTCGATGGGCAGCTCCCAGGTCAGGAAGAGCTGCGACAGATCGTTGTCATCCGCGAAGTTTGCTTCGTCATAGCCGCTGGCATGGCGGGCAATGACGGCGTGGGGCTGGCAAGTGTCGAAGATGATGGCGACGCCGCGGGTGAGGGGGATGCGATGGCCGGTGCCGGGGAAATGCACGTCCAGGCCCTTGTCCTCGCTAAGGAACAAATTGCAGAACGCGGCGCCGCCATACTGGTTGCCATCGTGGTGGTAACGGGCGCCGCGGCAGGCCATGAGCGCCATGTCGCTGCCGGCCAGGACTTCGCCCAGCCCGAGCGCGTGCGTCCAGCCGCGCATGGCTTGCACGCACAGGCTGAATTCCGGCCATCGTGCGCGGGTGCGCGACAGCGGCATCTGTTCGACGTCGCCGGGCTCGAGCAGGAGCCGCGTGCGGATCTCGCGATCCCAATCGGCCAAGAGGCGCGGCGGCGGCATCGGGACGTCCAGCTTGCCCGCGAGCAGCCGGCCGCTGACGCTGCGGCTGCGCAAGGGGTCTTCGCGCCAGAAAAAAGACGTCAAACGATCATGTGTTGCGTGATCCATGCGTTGCGCGTGTTGCGCCTATCCTCCGCGGCCTTGGTAGGCGCCCTCGTCGCCGTCCTCGTCTTCCATCGCGGCCTGGGCGCGTTCCAGCAGATAGCGCTTCAAGCCTTCGAGGGCATCGGGCGTCCAGCCGGATGCGCCGGTCACCGCGACCCATGCGTCGACATAATGCTGCGGCGCATAGACGTGGCCGTAGCCCATGGGCGTGGCGGTGCCCACCGCCATGTCCAGCGCCAACTGCAGCATGGTCACCACGGGATACCAGCGCAGCTCCGGCGAGACATCGGGCCCCATCGGCGCGCTCATCCACGCGGGCGGGCGGTACAGGTCGCGATAGTCGAAGAAGGTGACGGGGTCGCTTGCGTATTGCAGGTAGACGACGCGCATCGGCCCCCATGGCGCGTCGGCGGGCACCGGCGATCCTTGCTGGTTCATGAACCGTACGAAGGCCCCATCGCGTAGCTCGGGCAGCCAGGCCGGCGATCCGGGATTGCGGGCATCGGTGATGGTGCGCCAGACACGGCTTTCAAAGGGCGGGCCGCTCCAGAGCGCGCCCTGGATCGGGTCGCCGATCATCTCGAACAGTTCCGCGGACCCGGCGGAGTTCTTCGCGCCCAGGCTCAGCCCGTGCAGGTAAAGACGGGGCCGCCGTTCCTTGGGCAGGGTGGTCCAGTGGCCATAGACCGCCTGGAACAACGCGCGCGCCGCCTCGGCGCCATACTCGGGCTGCGCCAGCAGCGACAGGGGGCTGGACAGGTACGAATACTGCATCGCCACGCTGGCCACGTCGCCGTTTTGCAGGTATTCCAGCGAGTCTGCCGCCGCCGGATCGACCCACCCCGTCCCGGTGGGCGTGATCACGACCAGCACCGAGCGGTCAAAAGCGCCCACGCGCTTCAACTCTTCGAGCGCGAGTTGCGCCCGCGCCTGCGGGGTGGCCGCGCCGCGCAGCCCGACATAGACCCGGATGGGTTCCAGCGCCTCGCGTCCCGACTGCGTCTTGATCTCGCTGGCCGTGGGCCCCGACGCGATGTACTCGCGGCCGGCGCGTCCCAGCTCATTCCAACGGATCAGCGACGCGGGGCCGCCGGTCTTGAGATCGGCGGTCGGCTGCGGACGTTCGGGTTCGAGCAGCGCATCGAACTCGCGGAACGAGGCGTCCAGCACATGCAGCGCCCCACGAAAGAACACGTCTGTCGCCAGCAGCCAGAAGATCAGGATGGCGATGGCCGCGCCCGTGACATTGGCCACTCGGCGCGGCACGACCCGCCGCACCTGCCGGGCCAGGTAGCGGGCGATCAGCTTGAACAGCCGTGCCAGCGCCAGCAGCGCGGCAAAGGTGACGAGGGCGATCAGGCTTACCTTGATGGGATGGGCGCTGGTCACGGGCTCCATCTGCATCAGCGCGCGGATGGTGTTCTGCCACTCGGCGGCGCGGCCCAGGAACAGGATCGCCACCGACAGGCACAGCAGGCCGATGACGGCATTGATGATGCGCGCGGCGCGGCCGCGGGGCGTGGGCAGTTCCATGTACGTCCACAGCCAATGCCACAGGACGCCCAGCCCGTATCCGGCGGCAAGGCAGGTGCCGGCGAGCACGCCCTGGGTGACGTGGGTGCGGGGGATGAGGGTGGGGGTCAGCGCCGCGGCAAAGAACAGCGTGCCGAGCATGAGGCCGACGCCGGACAGGGACTCCAGATGCGACCGGAAGAATGAAGGCAGGTGTCGAGGCAAGTTCTGCTGCACGGTGGACGTCCTCATCCGGGAGGGAATGCCGGGGATTCTCGCACGTTGCCGCGGGATTTTCGCGGGTGTTCAGTCGCGGTCGGGCGCGCCCAGCGGAAAGAGCGGCCGGTAGGGCCGGGCTTCATCGACTGCCCGCGCAAACGATGGCCGCGCCAGCAGCCGCGCGCGATAGGCCCGCAGATGCGGATAGGCGTCGGCGATCGGATGCGTCCAGTCGGCATAGAACAGCGCGGGCGCGGCGGCGCAGTCAGCCAGGGTGAAGTCCTCGCCCGCCGCCCACGTGTGCATCGCAAGCCGCCCGTTGATCCAGGCATACGCAAGCTCCAGCTTTTCCGCGGCAAGCGCCAGCCCTTCCTGGCGCTTGGCCGGGTCGCCCGAAAGCGCGTTGCCTACCGCATGCTGCATCCAGAACATGACGTGCAGGTCGAAGAAGCGGTCAAGAAAGCGCACGTCCAGCGCGGCCATCGGATCGTCGGGAATGAGGCGGACCGGGCCGGGGTGGGCAAGCTGCAGGTACTCGATGATGATGCTGGATTCGGCGACGTTGCGTTCGCCGTCGACCAGCAGCGGAAACTTGCGCAGTGGCCAGCGTTGCAGCCAGTCCGCCGTATGCTGGGGCGTGTCCGGCCCGATGCTGCGGAATTCGAAGGGCGTTCCGTTCTCGTACAGGGCGATGAGCGCCTTCTGCGTGTAAGAGGAAAAGGGGTGACCGTACAGTGCAGGCAGCATTCTCGGGTTCTCCTGAGCCGTGGCTCACAGGTTAATGGGTCCGGAGCTGTTTCACCAGACGGACGCCCGCGCGGCGCCGCAGTGCGGGCCCGGCGCGAAAAGGAATACAGTGCAAGACGAATCCCGGGGCAAATGCCTCGGGAAAACGCGAATAAAACGGAGACAAGGATGGATACGGCAGGCATGCAGGGCGCCCGCGTGCGCGAACAGGTCGGCGAAACGGAATGGCAGGTCCGCAAGGACCTCGCGGCGTTGTACCGACTGGTGGCGCTCTTTGGCTGGGATGATCTGATCTTCACGCACATCACGGCCAAGGTGCCGGGCACGGAGCATTTCCTGATCAATCCCTACGGGATGATGTTCGACGAGATCACCGCATCCAGCCTGGTCAAGATCGACCTGCACGGCAACAAGGTGATGGACTCGGAATACAACATCAACCCCGCCGGCTTCACCATCCATAGCTGTATCCACGCCGCCCGCAAGGATGCGATGTGCGTGCTGCACACGCATTCGATCAATGGGGTGGCGGTGTCGGCGCAGAAGGCCGGCCTGTTGCCGTTGTCGCAGTTCGCGTTCATCGCGCTGCGCTCGCTCAGCTACCACGACTACGAAGGCCTGGCGCTCAATCCCGATGAGCAGCCGCGCCTGGTGCGCGACCTGGGCGCCAACAACTATCTCATCCTGCGCAATCACGGCCTGTTGACCGTGGGCCAGAGCATGGCCGAGGCGTTCCAGGCCATGCACCGGCTCGAAGCGGCCTGCATGGTGCAGGTGCGCGCGCAGGCCGGCGGCGAACTGACCCATATCCCGCCCGAGGTCCTGGCGCGCGCGGCGGTGGAATCCCCGGCCGACCGGGCGCACAAGGCCCAGCTCGCGTGGCCG